>NZ_JAHRHX020000103.1:0-1472 GCF_020312115.2 Candidatus Phytoplasma sp. AldY-WA1 | reverse complement strand
AATCAAAAAACAACAAGAACGTATCGAAGCGAACTTATCAATGGTTAACCAATAATATTATAAACTACGATGTAGCTTTTGAAAAAGTGGCAACCAATAAAGGAGCAGGTACAGCTGGGATAGACTTCCAAACTATTGATGGAGTAGATTTAAAGAAACTTCAAAAATGGAATAAAGAGGCCAGAGAAGGAACATATGAACCTTCACCAGTAAAAAGAATAGAAATCCCAAAACCAAACGGTAAACTAAGACCTTTAGGAATTCCTACCATCAAAGATAGGACGGTCCAAGAGGTAATAAGAAAACAGTTGGAAGCATATTACGAACCGAAATTCTCTGAATTCAGTTATGGATTCAGACCTGAAAAATCAACTCACGATTGCCTAAAACGCTTTCAACAAAGATTTAAAGGGATTAATTGGTTTATTAAAATTGATTTAAAAGAATTTTTTGACACGGTAAATCATAAAGTGCTATATGAAATCATCGACAAAGACATCTCAAAATATAAAGTCAAAAGACTAGTTACTAAAATGGTAAAAAGTGGAGTCATGAAACAAGGACAATACATAAAAACCATAGAGGGAACACCTCAAGGAGGAATTATTTCACCCATCTTATCAAACATCGTATTAAACGAACTAGATAAATACATAAAGAACCTCCAAAAAGAACTATCCAAATTTCTGAAAGTAGAAGATAATCCTATATATGGGAAAATATATAGGAATATAAAGAAAGCTGAGAAGGAAAAGGATAAGAAAGAGATTAAAAAATTAAGAAAAGAATTGAGAACAACACAATGCTACAAACAAAAACCAATTCGAATCGAATATTTAAGATATGCAGATGATTTCATTATTGGGATAAGTTGTCAAAGTAAGATATTACCACATCAAATTAAGAAAATGGTAGTTGAATTTATTGAAGGAAATTTGAAATTAAAAGTTTCAAACGATAAATCAAAGATTCAAAAGACGAAGAAAGGAATTAAATTTTTAGGATACGAGTTATCAGTGAAACCAACAAAAGGAGAACTTAAAAACAAATTAACGAGATCCAGTCTAAATGGAAAACCACAACTTAAAATAGATAAAAAACTAATTGAGAAAAAAGCTAAAGAAATAGGATGGATAGATAAGAATAATAAAATTATCCACGATAAATCCTTAATATGCTTTGAGAAACTAGAAATAATAAGAACTTATAAAGCCATCATGAATGGATACATAAATTAGTATAGTTATATTTCAAACATCGCTCAATTAGGCAAATGGTATTATTACGCGACATATTCTTTATTAAAAACTCTTGCTGGAAAGGATAAAAGTTCACTTGCGAAAGCGCGGAAGAGATATCAAATAGGAAAAAGTTTTGGAATCAAATACGAAACCAAAACCAAAACTAAATGTGATACTTGGCCTCTGTTTAATTGGAACTACGTAAAAAAATTAAGGAAGTATCAAAATAAA
>NZ_JAHRHX020000050.1:0-4340 GCF_020312115.2 Candidatus Phytoplasma sp. AldY-WA1 | reverse complement strand
CAACAAAATCATCTGATAAAAATATATTTAAAACATTTTACCAATCTGATAAAGAAACTATTGATTACATTGCCGAATACAATACAAACAATCAATTAATAAAAAAAACATTTTACAACGACGAAGATAAAACTATTGATTACATTGACGAATACAACATCAATGGTCAAATAATCAAAACAACAAACTACTCCGATGGAACCATCAATGACATTAGCGAATACAACGAAAACAAAAAACTGATTAAACAAACAGAATATCGTTTAGACGGCCAAAATATTGATTACATTAACGAATACAACCCTAACGGCCAAAAAATCAAAGCAACACACTACAACTCCGACGGAACAACCGTTGACTACATCAACGACTATAACGAAAACGAAAAATTAATTAAACGAACAACCTACTTCCCCAACGGCAAAATCGATTGCATTCAAGAATTCGACAAAAATGAAAAATTAGTTAAACAAACAAAATAACACTCCGACGGAACCATTGATAACATAATATAACTCAACCCCCGACGGAACAGAAAAAAAATAATATAAAAAAACCAACAAGACTCAAACTAATAACTTGACAAATTAATTATTTATTATATAAATTATTATTTATTGTCGAATAAAATTTGGTTGATGTTGATAATAATTAAAACATATTTTGTTTTTTTGAATTTTAAAATATAATTTGGCAAAAAAAGACTGTTCTACAACACAGTCTTTTTTATTTAATATATAATAATTATGATAAATTTAAATAATTTTAAATAAAATTTCATATTTTGTTTTCGATCCTTTCGTTTAATGGAGGTCAATTAAGAAGATGAATTTGGTTTTAAAAATTTTATTACATCCTTTATTAATGTTAAAACTTTTTGTGAATAATTTATTGAATCCTTCAAAACGCGTAAAACAGCTTTTAAAGCAAAACCTTTCAGATAGCGATAATATTGCTTTGCAAGTTAGTAAACGTTTACACAAATTAAAAAAAATTGGTGTCTTAGATAATGCCACTAAAGTAGCTACATATCGCAGTGTTTTTATGAAATTATTTTGTTTAATTTTTCTATTTTTAATTACTTGTTTTGGTATTTTTTTCTGGTTACGTGGTCCTGATTTATCACATCGTAAGCAATTAATTAACGGTTTTTATTCATTTACGAAATTTTGCCGATTGGAACAATATTTTTATAAATGCAAAGAATCTAAAGGATTGGATATCATTTATATTCCTTTATTGATATCTGGAATAATTTTTAGCATTACTGGAATTTTATGGATAATAAGTTTTCATTGGTTACCTATCTTTTTAAAAATTACTAATCACTTGCTATCAATAAGTATTGGTTTATTTTTAGGTATTTTTTATAGTATGTTTAGCGTTGTCCAAACACAATGGGATAAATTATTTTTATTATTTATTATTCCATTCATAATAACTATTATGATGTTAGGTATGATTACTTATTTACATCAAATAAAAAAACAATTACAAATAACAGAACAAACTAAAAAGTTAATAGTTAATTGCTTTATATTGATCTTTTTTGTTAATATTATTTTTATTTTTATGAGTTATTTTTATCATTTTTTTTCTTTACACTATTTAATTATTTTGTTATTTTTCAGTATTATAGAATTTATTTTAAGTGCTTTGATGTGGGCAGTTGCTTTAAACGAATTAGATCTTTATCTTCAAGAAAAAATACCGCAAAAATATGAGTGGTTTTTAGTTACTTTAATGTTTATAAGTTTTTTAATGATGTTTGCAGCGATTTTCAAATTTATTTTAGGAATTTTATCATTTAAGAAGTCAAAATAAAATAATAATAATTAATACATAATTATATATTTTGTTTGTGTAACTGCGAACTGAATTCTAAAATATTAACAACTTTTAATTTAAATTATATTAAACTAAGTCATTTTTTATTCGTTAAATTCAAATTTTTTGTTTGAATTTTTATTTTTTAAAATAATAAAAGCTGTTTATTTTTTTAATTAAATTTTTATTGTTTTTTAATTAAAAATATAATTAAAAAGACGGTTTATATATAGTCCTAAATTGAGTCAAAAAGGCCTTAAAAAAATTGTATTTTGTTAAATAAAATTTATTTTGATCGAAAATAGGAATTTTTATAGTTTAGTTTTTTAAAACAATAAAATTTAATTAAAAACAACAACTTTTATCATTTTAAAAAATAAAAAACCCCTATTTTAGATTAAAACAAATTTTTTTCAACAAAATGAAAAATTTTCTCCATTTTTTAACTCATTTAGGACTTATATATATGTAGATCATTTTTTTTAATTTTATATTTTTAAAACAATAAAATTTTCTAAAACAAAGTATGTTTCTGATATTAAATCTTGACGATCAATAAATCTAGGTGCGTGAGTACTTTTTTTATTAATAATACTTTTAATACTATTTTTTTATTAATAGTAAAAATAAATCCATTTTATTTTTTTCATTAGGATTACAAAAACAATTTTTAAGATTTTTTTGTATTTCTTGTTCTAGTTTTTATTCTTGTTTTTTAAAATCTAAATTTTTCATATTTCATTTTCCTTTTTTATTGGTTAACAAAAAAGTTGAAATTGTTTTAATAAAATAAAAAAAGTTTAACTTACTCAGTTAAACTTAGTTAATAATTAAAATTAAATTATTGTTGATGGAATAGGGAGCAGTTCGAAAATAAATATGTAGAAATTAAAAAAGAAACAACGCAAAATTAAAAATTTTTAAAATTATAATTAGTTATAATTATATAATGTTATATAGAAGATATTTATTTATAAATATTTTAAATTATTACTTTTTTTATTTTATTTAAAATTATTTTTTTTAAATAAAATAAATATAGTTAATTTGAAATAAAATATTTATTTTCGAAAATTTACAAATTTATTTGGATACTAAAATTATCATTTTTTTATATTAAAATATATTTTTTAATAAAACATAAAATATTAAAATTAGTTGGATGGTTTAAAATAAATGTCTTTAAATATAAAAGAAGAAGCATTAAAAATTCATGAAAAAAATAAAGGTAAATTAGAAATAAACACTAAAATACAAATTAATAATCTCCAAGAACTTTCTTTAATTTATACTCCAGGAGTAGCAGAACCTTGTTTGGAAATTGCTAAAAATCCAAAAAATGCTTATAAATACACAACTAAGGGAAATAATGTTGCTGTTATTACTAACGGAACAGCTGTTCTTGGTTTAGGAAATATAGGAGCATTAGCTTCAATTCCAGTAATGGAAGGAAAAGCTAGTTTATTCAAAACATTTGCCAATATAGATTCTTTTCCTATTTGTATTGATTCGGAAGATCCAGAAGAAATTATTAATATTATCTCTAAAATATCTTCCATGTTCGGAGGAATTAATTTAGAAGATATTAAATCTCCAGAATGTTTTTACATTGAAAAAAAATTAAAAGAAAAATTAGATATTCCTGTTTTCCATGATGATCAACATGGGACAGCTATTGTTGTTTGCGCAGGAATTTTAAATGCTTTAAAAATAGTTAAAAAAAATATTAAAGATGTAAAAATAGTTATTACAGGTGCAGGTTCAGCAGGAATAGCTGTGGCTAAAATGCTTCTTTTATTAGAATTTAAAAATATAATTCTAATAGATAAAGAAGGAGCGATCAAAAAAGATTGTACTTGGTTAAATGAAGAACAAAAAAAAATGTCTTTAGTAACTAATTTAAAAAATGAAACCGGATCTTTAAAAGAAATTATCAAAAACAAAGATATTTTTATTGGTTTATCAAAACCTAATATTTTAACTTCAGAAATGGTTTCGACTATGGCTCCCAATTCTATAGTATTTGCCTTAGCTAATCCTATTCCTGAAATTATGTATGATGAAGCTAAAAAAGGAAATGCTAAAATAGTTGCTACAGGGCGTTCAGATTTTCCAAATCAAATTAACAATCTTTTGGCTTTTCCTGGTATTTTTCGCGGCGCTTTAGATTCACAAGCAACTCAAATTACAGAAGAGATGAAAATAGCTGCCGTTTATGCTTTAACTTCGATTATTCCAGAAAAAGAATTAAATGAAAATAATATAATTCCTTCTATTTTTGAAAAAAAAGTTACCAAAATAATATCTGAAGCTGTCGCTAAAGTAGCTATCGAAACAAATATGACTAGAAAATAGATTAAATTTTTATTCTATTTAAAAAGTTATCAAAATATATAATTTTGATAACTTTTATTTTTAAAAAAAATAATAAAAATAAAATATTTTTTTTAATTTTTTTAAAAATTATTCAAAGCTTTATTTTCGTTAATTAAATTAAATATTTTTTTGAGCAT
>NZ_JAHRHX020000049.1:0-4376 GCF_020312115.2 Candidatus Phytoplasma sp. AldY-WA1 | reverse complement strand
TAGATTGGTAAAAAAAAGACATTAGTTGATAAGTTCTTTTGTTTTAATTATTTGTTTTTTAATTTTTCTTTTTATTATTTTATTTTTTTTTTCTTTCTTTCGTTATTTTTAATATTATAAAAATCATAACATGCTAAATATATTTTGTATTTTTTTCCTCTTTTTTTGTCTTTATATTCGATAAACCATTGATTAGATTTTTTTTCAAAAATTGTACATTTTCCCTTTTTTGATTCTGTTTCAAGCCATTTATAAATTTTTTTATTAATATTTTCATAATTTTGATTTTTTTTATTTATAAAAATAATTGAAGATTCGCTTTGCCAATCCAAATATTCAAATAATTGATTAAATGTTTTTTGTATTTGTTTTTTTCCAACCCATATTTTGAATTCGGAAATATATTTTAATTCTTCATTATTTAATTTAATATAAATATCGCATTGTCCGTTACTATTCAAAGTTTCGGAAGTAGGGTTATATTCTTGTTTTAAAATAAGTTTTAAACCTATTAAAACAATATCACGAAAACCATTTTCAGTTAAATTTGTTAAATTACTAATACATGAGGGTATACTACTACAAATTTTATCGATATTATAATTAATTTTAAATACTAAATCTTCTACTTTATTTTTTTCTTTTTTTTCTTTTATTTTATCTTTAAATATACTCATTTTTAATATTTTAATCCACTTCAAAAAGATCCTTTTTTTTACAAAAATAATCTATTAATTCTTGATTTGTAATTTCTTTTTCCCAATTAGGTGTTGGTTGATAAAATTTATCTTTCCAAGGTTTTTGTTGATGAGTAATATCGGAAATTTGGAAAGGTTTATATTTTTGAATTTCATTGAAAATATTATCGATAATTTCTTTTTCTTCATTATTTAATTTTTTAAAATCGCCTTTTTTAGAAGGGTTAACTATAAATCCGTTATTATTTTCTTTAATATGATTATATAAAATAGGAAAAACAGGTCCGTATAACCAAGCTTCTAAACGTTCATCAATTAATGGTTTTTTTCTTTTTATTAAAGATTGAATATGAGAATAATAAATTATTTTATGCAACCTCAAATGATTTAATTCAGATTTTTTTTGAATAATGTAATTAGCTACGTCAAAAATGTTAATTTTATTATTTTGATTATTCATAATTATATCCTTTTTAGAATTTTTTTGTATATTAGTATTATAGTATATTTTTTTTAATAATAAAAATTTTTTTAAATTCTGAATTTTTTTTGTTAATTTTTTTAATTTAGTCTTTCATTTTTTATTTCATTTTTATTTGGTTAATATTTAAATTTTCTTCCTGAGTATCATCCCAAAATATAATCTTTTTGATGATTATTTTGTGTTTTAAAAGATTTTCTAAAATGTATTTATTATTGACCAGAAAGATATGTTATTTTAAAAGGATTTTGGCGAAGGTTTAAAATAAATTCTGATTAATCCTTTTGGGGATTTTCGAATTCAATTCATAGTATAAAAATTTATTATTAATTGAATTATATTTTAGTGAATACTATTGTTATATAAGCAACACCATTAATACCAATTAAATTCATTAATTTAAGAATTTATTTTTCGGACTTAACGGAATATCTACTTTTATTAATTTGGGTTGTTTTGCTAATTATGCTTGTTCAGAAATTGATTTTGTATGTTCAGTTGTTGTTTATTTTCTTTTTCTAGTTCAGTTTCTTGTGAATATTTTGAAGGTATTGTTTAATTTGATGTTTGTTTGAACTGATTCAATTTTATTTTGTGGTTTTGATTCTGAATTAGAAGGAGGTAATAGTTTTTTGTATCTTGTTTAACATTTTCTTTCTTTGTATAATAAATTATAGTAGCTATTACGCCAATAATAATAATAGCTACTAAATTTTTGAAAAAATTATTATTCATAAATTTAATTTTTTTTCGATTATAATAATTAAATATTTAAATTTAATACATTTTTATTATGTATTTTTACAGTTTTTAATTTTGAATAAGAATTTTTTTACCATAATTATTTTAGGAATGTTTATTTGATGTGTTTCAGCTATAATTTTGGGGTACAGCACGAATCAAAGAAGTCAATATAAAAATATTAACCCCTCATATAATTAAAATTTAAGGAATAAAAATTAAGGAGATTTAATTAATGTTTAAATTACAAAATCAATTGAAAATAATGAGTATTTGTTTATTTGTTTTTTTAGGATTTTTATTTATAATTAATAATAATCAAGTTATGGCTATGAAAAAACAAAACTCTTATATAAATAAAAAATCAAAAGATATAAATAATGAATTATTTAATTTGTTAACAAACAAAAAAGAATTAGAGGATAAAATTCACTGTTTTAGACCAAAAGAAAAATTAAATAGTTACGAAATAAATGAGGTTTTAAAATTAGAAATAGAGCATCATAAACTTAAATCAAAAATATCAGAAATTTACAAAAATAATTCTAAAATGTCAAAAGTAACTTTTAATTTAAAACCATTAATTAAAATTATAGAAAATTAATTTTATCGATTTTTATTAATATAAAAAATAATACATTATTAATTTAGAAGAGACCCATATTAAGGTCTTTTTTAGTTCATAACGAAAGGAAGTTCTGATCAATGTTAATTAAAAAAACTTTTCATTTTTACCTATTAATCTCATCTTTTTAATAATTACCTTACTGTTAATCATTTCTTTGATAACAGTTTATTATTTAATCCAATTTTATCTTTTAACTTCAAAATAAGTATATACCAACTAAAAAAAGAATGTGGTCAAATTTTATCATTATTTAACCACTAATAAATAAAATAATCATGTGATATCTCTTTAATAATTGGTTAATCAATCTTAAATAATGGTCTTAATATTATATAGTAGTTATATAAGTAGTTATTTCCTTACTTATCAAAATCAATGGTTAAATTTAGGTTTATTAATAATCATTTTTTTATTATTTACTTCCTATTTTCTTATGTCTAATTGATTTTATCCTTAAATGTTGTTATCATATTCTTTTTTTATTTATTATTTAGTAAAATATCTTTTATTATTATTCAAAAAAATTTTTAAGAAGGAATAATCATTATGCAAATCAAAAACTTAAATCAACGTACAAAATTATGGTATCAACATCGACAAAAATACATCAACGCTTCCGAAATAGCATCCATTACTGGCTTAGACCCTTTTCGTTCCTTAGAACAATTAGTTCATGATAAACTCTTTGGTACGTCATTTACGGCTAATCAATATACTTTACATGGTCAAAAGTTAGAACCGATCGCGCGTCAGTTTTTCGTTCAAAAAACTAATTTAACTTTTGAAGATGCGATTTTTGTGGATGATGATTACCAACAATTTTCCGCTTCTTTAGATGGTTATCATCAAAAAACTAATACGTTATTAGAAATTAAATGTCCTTATGTTGATATCAATAAAAAAGTATCTTCTACTTGGAATAATTTTTTAACTCATCCTCATCTTGAAAATATTCCTAAATACTATTGGGCCCAAGTTCAGTGTCAACTCTATTGTTCTCAAGCTCAATTCGCTTATTTCCTAGTTTATTTTAATGACCAAAACTATCATGTTGTTCGCATTTATAAAGATAAAACCTTTATTCCTAAAATGATTGTTGATAGTAAAAAATACTTAGAACTTTTAACTAAAGCCCAACAAGAACTCCAAAGAACGACTTATTTAAAACAATTAAGTAAAATCAAATAATTAATTAACACTTAAAGACCTTCAAATTGAAGGTCTTTTTTTATACTAAAATTTAGAATAAAATAAGTAATTTAACTAACTTAACTAGATATTTTTTAATTTTTACTAACATGTTCCAAATTCAAGAATAATGTATTAAACCGTATTTAAATACTAATAAAATCATTTTAATCGATCGTTGGTTAAGTTTTAATTTTGTCTATCGGGCTTATCTATTAGATGTCGTTGTGAAACTAGTTCCTTAGTTTATTTTCATCAAGTAGAACCGCACTGCGCTGTTTCAAAAAATTGTAAATAAATTCATTTTAAAATTAGTAATTTTAGGCAGCGTTTATTCAAAATTGAATCATGTTATTTTGAATTTTTTTTATTATTATTAATATATCTTTTTATTATCAAGCGAAAATATAAATAAATAACTTTAAATTATAATAATTAAAAATTATTATAAGTAAGATATTTTTTTATAAAAAAGATTATTTTATCATTATAAAAATTAATTTGATACCTTATAAACAAAAAAACTGAATGTAAAAATTGTTTTTTTTTTTTTTTGTCTATAATTACAATTAGTTAATATTAGTTAACAATTAATAATTAATTAATAGTCGTAGTGTTATAAAAAAATGTAAATTTTTTT
>NZ_JAHRHX020000016.1:0-18878 GCF_020312115.2 Candidatus Phytoplasma sp. AldY-WA1 | reverse complement strand
AACTTATTAAAAATATCTTTTTTAATTTGCGGTTCAAAAAATCCTAAAACATATTCATTCAAAGGAATTGAAGAATTATTATTAACACCTATCTTTAATCTTTTGAATTGATTTGTATTTAACATTTCTATAATATTTTTTATTCCATTATGCCCCCCATGTCCACCTTTATGTTTTAATTTAAAATTACCAGCTTTTAAATGAATATCATCATGTAAAACCAAAATATCTTGTGTATTAACTTTATATTTTTTAACAATTTTTTCTATAGCTGAACCAGAATTATTCATATAAATTTGTGGTTTTAATAATATAATTGATTTCTTATTTATTTGAACATAGTAAACCAAATTAAATAATTCTTTTTTTAATTTAAAAGGAATTAAATTTTTTTTTAAATAATCTAAAAAAAAATCAATCATCATAAATCCTATGTTATGTGGAGTATTATCATAAATAATACCTGGATTTCCTAAACCGACAATAAGTTTCATTTTCTTTCCTTTAATGTTAAAAAATAAAAAAAGAAAAAAATTTAAACTATTTGCTTAAATTTTTTTTAACTTTTTTTTCTTATTATTAATAAATTTATAAATATAATCAAAAAATAATATTATAAAAATACAAGAAAATAAACAAATATAATGTAAACTTTTTATTTTAGCTGTTCCAAAAAAATTATTTAATGTATTAATGTCTCTTGAAATAATAAAAAATAAAAATAATTCACATAAAATACCGAAATATAAAAGAATATTCTTCTTTTTAAAAGTTTGCCAAAATTGAAATTTATCAGATCTGCAGGCAAAAACATTACCTATCTGAGCAAAAATAACAGCTCCAAAAGCCATAGTAGAAGCGACTTTAAATCCGTTTTCTTGAGATAATTTTTCAAATCCGCCTTTTAAACCTACACCTTTATAAAAAGATAAGAAAAATACTAAGGCTAAAAATCCTTCAACTAAGCCTAAAAAACCATAACCTCTTTTTAATACTTTTTTATCTAATAAACGATCGTTTGCAGTAATAGGTTTTTTTTCTAATAAATCTTTATCAGGTTTTTCTGATCCCAAAGCTATAGCAGGAATTAAATCAGTTATTAAATCTATAGCTAAAATTTGCATAACAGTTAAATAAGGAGGATATCCAAACACTGCCATAAATATAACAGGGAAAATTTGTGGAATATTAGAACTAAATACATAAGTTATAAATTTTTTAATATTATCATAAATACCACGAGCTTCTAAAAGAGCTTTAGGAATAGTAGAGAAATTATCATCTAATAAAATAATATCAGCTGCATTACGAGCAACGTCTTTACCAGATTTACCCATTGCAATACCAATATGAGCAGCTTTCATAGCTAAAATATCGTTAGCTCCGTCTCCAATAACTCCTACTATTTCACCATTAGCACGATAAGCTTCTATAATTCTTAATTTATGTTGCGGAGTTGTACGAGAGCAAAATATTGGTTTAGGAGTTTTTAAAATATCTTGTAATTCTTGTTGAGATATTTTATCAATTTTTTCGCCATCTACATTTAAATATTGATCGTCTTTAACAATACCTACTTGTTTCCCTATAGATATCGCTGTTGGTCCGTAATCTCCTGTAATAACAGTAACTTTTAAACCAGCTTTATATAATTTTTCAATTGAATCACGTACTTCGATTTTAGGAGGATCGTAATTTACTAAAAAACCTAAAAAGACCATGTCTATTTCATCATAATTATCTGTATTAGATTCTATTTTTTTATAAGCAATAGATAATAAACGATAACCTTCACTAGCTAATTCTTCATTATGATTAACAAAAAATTCTTTATCTTTTTGAGAAAATTCCGTTACTTTTTTATTTTTATATTGAAATTTACAATCTTTTAATAAAACACTAGGAGCACCTTTGATAAATAAATATCTTTCGTTCAAATCATAATTTTTTTGAGATAAATTCTTAACTAAAACACTCATTTTTTTAGTTTCTGAAGAAAAAGGATTCATTTTTTCTACTTGAAAATTATTTCTAATTTCATCTATATCCAAACTATATTTACGAGCGGCGATTAAAAAAGAACCTTCTGTGGGGCTACCTATTATTTGAAAATCTTTTTTATTAATAGGATCATCGATTAAATTAGCTTCAGAACACATTATAGCAGAAATAAATAATTTGCTTAAAACCTTATCATGTTTTTCTCTATCTAAATTTTTAAATTCACCTTTTTTATTAAAACCATTACCTGTAATATCAACATATCCTCCAGGGAATAATATTTTACGACAAGTTAATTTATTTTCTGTTAAAGTACCTGTTTTATCAGTACAAATAACAGTAGTAGAATTCAATGTTTCAACTGAAAATAATTGTTTAATTAAAGCATTTTGTTTAGCCATTCTTTGTGAACCGATAGCTAAACTTAAATTAATAGACGGTAATAATCCTTCTGGAATATTCGCTACTAACATTCCTAAAGCTACAGTAATAGACGATTTAAAAATATCTGTCCAAGTTTTACCTGAAACAGTACTATAACGACATATACAAATTAAAAAAACTAAAAAAGCCAAAGATGAAGCGATAATACTAATTACTTTGATAACTTTATGAATTTCTTTTTCAAGAGTACTTACGCCTTTATCAATATTTTGTACTAAATTAGAAACTTCTCCGATTTGAGTATTTCCAGCGATAGAATAAACAATAGCTTTGGCGCTACCTTGTACAACAGTTGTTCCTGCATATACCAAGTTAGGAATTTCAGAAATAACATCAATATTATTAACATTAGGAGTGTAAGTTCTATTTAAAGGAACGATTTCCCCTGTTAACATAGAATTATCAACATAAAAATTATTAGCTTCTACTAATCTAGCATCAGCAGGGATAACACTTCCTAAATCTAAAAAAATTAAATCACCTATTGTTAAATTAATTACATCAATAAATTCTATTTTGCCATCACGATACACTTGAACTTTATTAGGTATCATACTTTCTAAAGAAGATAAAATCTTTCCAGCTTTGCGTTCTTGAAAAAAAGAAAAAACACCATTAACAATAACAACCATAATAATCGCTAAACTTACTGGTTTTTCATTAATACAAAAAGCTAAAAAACCCGCTGTCCATAATAAAAAAGCAAATATAGAAGTAAAATGTTTAATAAATTGTCGGAAAATATTTGTATTTTTATTTGATCTAATAACATTCAAACCATGAATAAGATATCTTTTTTACTTCTTGATTGCTTAAACCATCTTGACTTGTATTAAAATTTTTAAAAACTTCTTCTGAAGATAAACTGCTTATTTTTAAAAGTTCGTTATTTTTCATTATTATTATCTAATTGCCTCTTTTTTAAAAAACATAAATTTTTTGAAAAACAAAAATTTATTTTATATTAAAATATAAAATATATTATTAAATAAATATTTTGAACATAAAAATCAATCTTTATTATTATATAAAAAATTAATAATTTCTTATATTTAACTATTCAATTATATTATTTAAAATTTTTTTAGATTCTATATCAGAAAAAAATTATGATAATTTTTGTTATATTAATTGTAATTTATTATCTTTGAACGAAACATTCTTAAATAAAAGACCATTTCGATAAAAAATACTTATTTTTATTAATAAAAATATTCAAATTAATTGATCTAAAAAATATTTTTCTATATTGTATCATTTTTATTTAATTTTTGATATTTATTTAAATATTTTTGATATTTTTCTCTTTCTAATTTGATTTTGTTAGGATTTGCTTTTTCTATAAATGAATTATTACCTAAAATTTCTTCACTTCTCTTGATTTCTTTTAAAAGCATTTCTTTTTGTTGTTTTAAATTATCTTTAATCGCTGTATTATTAATTTTTTGCCAATTTTTTTTATCTATCCAAATGGATATATTTTTTTCAGAAAATAAACAAACATAATTTTCATCTAAACTATTAATAATTTTAACTTTATTTACTTGAAAAAAAGTTTCTAAAACTGAACTAAAAATTTTTAATTCTTTATTTTTTTCCGAAAGTGTTTCAATATACAAAGTAAACAAATTATTTTTGTTAATTTTACGCAAATGTCTCCAATTACGAAATTGCATAATTAAAGTTTTTAAACTTTGGATATCATCTAAAGATTTTAAATCCGAATAATCAATTTTCGGCCAAGAAGAATGAACGATAGATTTTCCTAAAGTTAAATCTTCATAAATAGCGTCAGTTACAAAAGGAATGAAAGGATGTAATAATTTTAAAATATTTTTCAAAATAAAAAGTAAAAATTTTTGAGTATTTAAATATTCTTTTTCTTTTTTTAAAAAAACTTTTAAAAATTCTAAAAAGAAATTTCCGAATTCTTCCCAAATGAAATGATACAATAATTCTCCTATAATATGAAATTCATATCTTTCATATAAAGAATCAATTTTTTTAATTAATTTTGAAAAATGAGTTAATAAAGCTTTTTCTGGAAATAATAAAAGCTCTTCATTGAAATCAGTTTCTAAAGTCTGAAGATTTAATTTAATTAAACGACTTATATTCCAAATTTTATTAATAAATTTCCAATTATTAATTATTTTATTTTCATCATAACATAAATCAGAACCATTAGAAACATTTGTGGTTAAAAACCATCTTAAAACGTCTGTTCCATATTTATCAATAATTTCTCGCGGCTCGATCCCATTTCCTTTTGATTTAGACATTTTTTGCCCTTTAGAATCTCTTACTAAGCCATGTAATAAAACATTTTTAAAAGGTTTTTTTTTAGTTAAATAAAAACTTTGAATAACCATTTTAGTAACCCAAAAAGTTAAAATATCATAACCAGTAACTAAAACATCTACTGGAAAACGTCTTTCGAAAAAATCATTATTTTCTTGATCCCAACCTAAAGTATTTAAAGGCCACAAAGAAGAAGAAAACCATGTATCTAAAACATCTGTTTCTTGAACAAAACCATTTCCTGGATCTTCAACTTGAACTTTAATTTCTTCATTTTTATACCAAACAGGAATAGAATGACCCCACCATAATTGACGAGATATACACCAATCTTCAACGTTTAATAACCAATTATTAAAAATTTTTAAAAATCTTTGAGGAAAAAAATTTATATTATGTTGTTTTAAAACAAAAGAAGATAATTCTTTCATTTTCAAAAACCATTGTAAAGATAATCTTGGTTCAATCATAGATCCTGAAATGCTAGAAAAACCTACCATATGTTTATGTTCTTTTATCATAGAAAGTAAATTAATTTTTTCTAAATCATTAATTAATTTTTGACGACATTCTAAAATACTTAAATTTTGATATTTTTCGGCTATTTCATTCATAGTACCGTTTTCATTTATACATAAAATAGATTTTAAATTATTTTTCTTCCCTATTCTAAAATCATTTTCATCATGAGCAGGAGTTATTTTTACCACTCCTGTTCCGAATTCCATATCAACAGAATCATCTGTAATTACAGAAATTACTCTATTAGTAAATGGTATTAAAACTTTTTTACCAATCCAATCACAATATCTTGAATCTTCAGGATTAACAGCTAAAGCTTGATCAGCAAAAATCGTTTCAGGTCTTGTAGTAGCAACTTCTAAAAAGAGATTAGAATCATTAAATAAAAAATATTTTAGATAAAAAAGTTTTCCTTGAATTTCTCGATAATTAACTTCTATATTAGATAAAGTTGTCTTAATAACAGGATCCCAATTAATAATTTTATAATCACGGTAAATTAAATTATCTTTATATAATTTAATGAAAACTTTTTCCACTGTTTTAGTTAAAGGAGAATCTAAAGTAAATTTTTCATATTTATAATCTAAAAATAAACCTAATGAAGCCCATTGCTCACGAATAATTTTAGAATAATCTTCTTTCCATAAAGAAGCGTATTTTAAAAAAATTTCTTTAGTTAAATTTTGGTCTAAGAATCCTTCTTCTCTTAGTTTTTGTTTTATTTTGTTTTGGGTCGCTATTCCTGCATGATCCATTCCAGGCAAAAAAAGAATATCATAACCTAACATTTTTTTTCTTCGAACTAAAATATCTTGTAAAGTGTTATTCCAGGCGTGTCCTAAATGAAGTTTTCCTGTAATATTTGGAGGAGGAATAACAATAGTAAAAACTTGTTTTTTTAAATTATTTTCAGTTCTAAAGTAATCTTTATTTAACCACTTTTGATATCTTTCTTTTTCTATTGTTTGAAAAGAATATTTGGCTTTCATAATATATTTTTTTACCCTATTTAAAATTAATTAACATCTTTTAAAATTTATTATCATAAAATAAAAACACTAAAAAAACAATTTTAAATATTTATAAATCTATTTTAGAATAGATGAAATCAATAATATTATTTAATCCATCTTTTGTTTTACAAGATAATAAATACATTAGTATTTCATTGTAACCTAATTGTTCAAAAATTTCTCGAATTTGTTTAAATCTGTTTATAACCTTATTCGATGAAACTTTATCTTTTTTATTTAAAATTAAACAAGGTTTAAAATTAGATTGTCTTAATAGTCGATATATTTCTATATCTAAAAAAGTAGGCCCTACTTTAAAATCTATAAATTGAAAAATAATTTTAATATCAAAATTTTTTTGTAAAAAATTATTAATCATTTTAACAACACTTTTTTTAACTTGCAAACTTTTTTTCATGTAACCATAACCAGGAGAATCTACTAAATAAAAAGAATCATTTAATAAAAAATAATTTAAAGTAATTGTTTTACCAGGAGTTTTCGATACTAAAGCCATTTTTTTATTATTAACTAAAGCATTAATAAACGAACTCTTACCAACATTACTTCTTCCGATTAAAAAAATCTCTGATAATTGAGGTAAGGGGCGATATTTTAAATCAATAATACTTTTTAAAAAAAGAACTTTGTTAATCACTTTAATTTTTACCTTAATTTAAATATTTAAATATTTTTTTAATATATAAAATTTAATCAATATCAATAATTATATAATATTATAACAGCTCTTATAACTAATATATTCGAAAAATTAAATTTAATTTATTTTTAACTAAAAAATTATTAAATAACTAATTTATATCAAATTTAAAAAATATACAACATAGACAAATATATTAATATTATTTTGTATAATTATCAAAATTATTATTTATTTTTAAGTAATTAAAAAAACAATTTTTTTATTTTCTAATTATTTTTATTTATTAAAAAATCAAATTTCGAATTATAATAAAAAATCGAACTTAAATAAGTTCGATTTTTATTTTTATATTTAATAAATTTGAGAAAAGTCATAATATTTATATGAATGAATACTACTTTTTAGATGATTAATTTTTTTAATTCTTTGAGATTCATTATTATATTTATAAGTGTATAAAACAAAATTTCTTTTTTTAAATCCATATATAAAACTAAAAAAATTATTTCTTCTTTTAAAAATATCAGCATAATGAATTTTATTAATCATTTGTCCTTCGTCATTATAAACATAATGAAAAATACTTTTTTTTAAAGAATTATTTTCATCAGAAAAAAATTTTATTTTAGCCATTAATTGACTTTTTTTATTATATTTATATTTTGTTTGAAATTTATTTTTATGATTTCTCGAAATAATAATTTTATTTTGATTATTATATTCAAATGTTTTTATTAATTTATGATTTTCAAAATCATATATTGAAACAATTTGATTTTCGTCGTTATATTGATAAATATGAGTTTTATTTGTATCTATATAACATTTGTTTATTATTTTTCCTTGATAATCATAATTATAAATAATTTCTATTCTATCATTTAGATCGTTATATTTTGAAACAGGTTTATAATTCCAAGAACAATCTTTTTGAAAAATATTTTCATCATTATCTTTTATTTTTTCAAAAAAAGGAAGAACATTTTTATTTTCATGAACAGCACATATTTTAAAAATATTATAATTAAAATAAATAAAAAATATAATAATAATAAAAAATTTTAAAAAATATTTATGAATTTTTTTTAGATTTGAATACATATTTACTTTCTAATTATTTTCTAAATTTATTTTAGAGATTATCTCTCAAATAAACCATCATAAGTATATATTAAAATCATCTATTTAAGATATTAAAAAAATAAAAATCAATTTTAGCTTTAAGATTTATTCTTTATCAACAAAAAAATTTATTTTTTAAAAATTAAAAAATCAGGAAAAGAAAAATTATAAGAATTTACTTTTATATTTAATTTCTTAATTTGATAAATATTTTTATTTGAATCAGATTTAGCATAAATATAAATAAAAATAAGTCTTAATATATCTTGATTATTTTTCAAAATCATTTCCGAAGCTTTAAAATAATTTTTTTTCTCTAAAAGTTCTTGAACAAAAACATTAATATTTTGACGATGAAAAAGATTTTTTTTATCTAAAAATAATCTTTTTTTTTCTTTCAAATTAAATTCTATTTCTTCAGGAATTGTTTTCAATATAGATAAAGTTATTTCTTTTTTGGGAGCTCTTGGTTTATAAAAAGAAAATTCATCTAAATTTTTAATATTCCATAAATTACAAAAAGAGGAAAAATCTATTTTATCACATAAAATTAATTTAATAGTATTATTCAAAATATTTTCTAAATTTTTTTTTCGATTGCTAAAAAATAAAATCTTATCACAAGCTATTTGTAAATATTGTTCATTCTTTTGATCTATAATTTTAATCAATTTATCTGTTGATGATAAATTTGTTTTAATTTCTTGAATTTGTTTTTGAATCAAATTATTAATATCTTCTTTAGGGTTATTATTTATATTTTTGATTTGTTCCTTCATTTTTTCAAAATAAATAGGATTCGTTTCTATTTCTTCAATAAAGAAATCAATTTGAATACAATATTTTAAAAAATTATCAGTTGTTTTTAAAATATAATAAGAAGAATCGAAAAAATTCTTTTTATAATCTGATAATAATTGTTCTAAAATATTTTGTAAATTATAATTAAAATTAATATTAATTAATTGATTATAAAATCGAAAAATATTAGCTTTTAAAATTTTCAGTTTGGTAACAAGACTTTTTGTTTTTAAAATAGCTTCTTGAAAATTAGTATACTTTTTGGTAGTAAGAAAAGATTTTAGAAGAGAATAAACACTATAAATATTTCCAATAGATTCTGAATTAATATGATTAAGAGTTTTTTTGAAAAAATAAATCATATCTAAACTATAATCAAAAAAATTTAAATTAATAATATTATAACTAACTTTTTCTTCACTTAGCCAACCATTTTTATTAAACAAAGTAATAACTCTTGAAGCTTTTTGTCGATTATTAGTAATCATTTCTTTTTCGTCTTCTTCTTGAAATAAAATTTTAGACTTTTCATCGAAATATTTTTCTAACACATTTAAAGCTATATTTTTATCAATATCAAAATTATCATCTTCATTAGATAATTCCTCTAAAAGAATAAGACAGTCGACATAAATATCTTTATTTACGGAAGACAACAATTGAAAAAAATTAGAAGGAATAATTTTAAATAAACAAGACATATATTTACATCCTTAAATATTTAAATTTTTAGAAATAAATGAAAAATTTATAATAATTTTATATTTATTTCTAAAAAAAATATATATATTAAAAACGAGATAAAAATTTATCTCGTTTTATCAAATTTATCAGCAATCCAATTACCAATTAAATTTACAATTTGAACTAATAAAAATATGATTATAATATATGTTAAAGTTAATTCTAATTGATTAAATCCTGCTTTTTTAAAATTAAGATTGCCATCGTTCCATCCATATGTATAAATTATACCGATCAAACCAGCTTGGCCTAAAATATGCAAAACACTAGAATAAGCTAATGCAGAAATAAAAAGCGAAACCAATTTTAATATTAAAAAGGATCTAGATTCTTTTAATAAAAAATATATAATAAATTGTTTTTTACTAGCTCCTAAAGTGTAAGCTGTTTGATAAATTTCTGGATTAATTTGTAAAAATACTTGTTCACAATTACGAGAGAAAACACAAATTAAAACAAAACTTAAACAAAAAAGAGCTGCTTTAAATCCATAATAACATCTAAAATTTGGTCCTAAAAAATGATTAGTTATTAAAATAACTAACATCAAATACGGAGTAGAAATAACAATATTAATAAAATTATTTATTAAAAAATAAGTTTTTGTTTTATTTTTTATTTTTAATAAATATAAATATATAGCTAATAAAAAACCTAAAATAGAAGAAATAAAACAAGATAAAAAAATTAATTTGACAGTTGCTAATAATCCTTCTAAAACTAAATAATTACTATTAGAAAAATAACTATTATGGCGATAACTTAAAACTTTAAAAAAAGAAAAAAAGAAATTTCTCATAATTAATTATTAAAAATATTGATTAATTTTATTTGTTATTTTTTCTATCTCGTTAGAAGGTATAAAATCTCCGTTTTTATATTTGTCTTGAAAAAAAATAATTATATCCTGCATACTTAAAATCGATTTTAATTCTTTTATTAATTCGTTATCTTTATATTTTTCTTTTATTATCAACGAAATTGTATTAGTTATAGCGAAGTCATTAATTTCAGGTTTTGTGTATTTTTGAATAACATCTATTTCGCCATTTGTAACTCCTGCAATCGCGGGATAATTAATAAATAAATCATATTCACTATCTTTAAATAATTGAACACTATCTAATAAAGTAACTCCGGATGGTATACATATTTCTATATTTTTCGGAATATCAAAATCATTTTTGTCTAAAAAATATCTTTTATCTTTTATTTTTTGTTCCGTATCTTTTGAAATTTCTTTTCTCGATATAATTTTTAATTTTTCTAAAAAACGTAACATAATATTAATTTGTGCTTTATTATCGCAAATTAAAATCTTTATTGGTTCACTCTCTTGTTTTTTTATTCTCTCAAAATCTTCCCAATTTTTTATTTTATTTTTATTTTTTCTAGGTTTTTTGGTATTATATAATCCAATATGAGGCCAATATAAAGGATGAGCAACCATTATTGAATCAGAAAATTGTCCTTTATCATTCTCATCAATAGAATAAGATAAATGAGAATCTAATTTAGCAATTACTTCATCATTCATTAATAATTTATGTGTTTGTGCATATTCATTAAAAATAAATTGTAAGTCCAACTCCATACCTTTTTCTTGTAATCTATTTTTAATCTGATCTGATGTCAAAAAATCTTTTACATTAGATAAAGCAGTAACAATTTTTAATTTTTTGGTCGTGTCTTTTCCTTTATTATTTATGAAAAACAACCATCCACCAACAATCGAAACAATAATAATTAAAATAAAACCAATTTTTAAATACAAAAATTTTTGTATTTTATTCACTTTATTTGTTCCAAACTATTTTTTATTTGTTTAAAAAAATTTCTTTATAAGACAAAGATTTAAAATAATAAGAAGGTTTTAAATCTATAATTTGTTCTATTTGATTTTTATTCAAAATAGCAACCGAATTACATAAGGTTTTTATAACTGAGCTATCATGAGAAACTATCACAATAGTTGTTTTTTTTATTTGATTTATTTTATAAAATAATTTTAAAATATTTTTGCTAACTGTTTCATCCAAAGATGAAGTAGGTTCGTCGCAAAAAATAATTTTAGGATTATAAACTAAAGTTCTAGCAATAGCTGTCCTTTGTTTCTGACCTCCTGAAATTTGTTTAGGATATAACTCAACACAATCGGACAATCCCACAAATTTTATAACTTCTAATACTTTTATTTTAATTTCTTCTTTAGGATAATTTCTTATTTTTAAAGGTAAAGCTATATTATCAAAAATATTTAAATTAGATAAAAGATTAAAATTTTGCCAAATAGTACCGCTTTCTCGATAAGTAAAATTTTTAAAAATTTTAGTTTCTTTTCTTTTATCAGGTTGTTCTAAACCATTCATTATTTTTAACAAAGTAGTTTTACCAGAACCAGTTTTACCTACTAAACCGAAAATTTTTCCTTCAAAAATATTTAGATTTATTTTTTTCAAAATAGAAATATTTTTTTTATTGCTTGAATAAGTTTTATAAAGATTTTCTATTCTCAACATTATTTCTAAAAATAATAAATTCTTTCTAATTTTAATTTAAAAATATTTTATTTTTTTACATTTTATTGAAATAAAATGTAAAAAAATAAAATTAAAATAATTCAACTAAATATTTTATATTTATCTTATTGTATATTTATCATTTGTAATAATAATTTCCAAGGCATACTAGCGCATTTGAATCTGCCAGGAAAATCTTTAATCGTCTCAAAAACAAGTAATTCTTCATCTAATAATTGTGGATCAAAAATTTCATTTTTTAACATATTACAAAAATGTTTTATTTTTTTTATAGCTAATATTAAATCATTTTTTTTTAAGTAAATAGACATTAAAGAAGCGGAAGCGGTTAAAATAGCACATCCTTGAACTTCATATTTAATATCTACAATATCTTTATTTTCAAATTTAACTTGAAGAATTATTTCATCACTACAAGAAATATTTTTTTCTTTCATAACACAATAATGAATTAGCTCATTGTTTTTAATTAAACCTTTATTAAAAGGATTACGATAATGTTTAATTATTAAATCACGATATAATTGATTCATCTTTTTAACAAAACCTTCTGCATATTCATTAAAATAAATAAAACTAAAATCTATATTTTTTTAAAATTTAAAAATAATCAAAGCATTAATTTTATTTTTTTTTGTTAGCAAAATATATTTAGAACATAAAGATGTTTCAAAATCTAAAACATAATCTACTTTATCAATAGATTTATTAAAAATCTTAATAGATTTGGATATTATCAATGTTCTAGCTTTCTTTTTAGAATCGGCTAATTTCGTTTCTAATAAGGCGTTGACTAGAGAAATTTTTTTTTCTTTAACTTCTATAGAAACTAAATATTTTTTCAATAAAAAAAAATCATTTTCATTTAACACTTTTGATTTATCAAAAAACAAAATATTATTAACTTCGAAACATTCTTTGAAAATTTCTTTTCCATGAACAAAAGAAACAATTTGTTTAGCTAATTCTTTTTGAGCTAACCTATAAGAAGGTTTTAACTTAACTTCTTTTTCTAATTCTAAAATTTTATCCACTTCTAATAAGGTTAGCATTTTCAAATAATTAATAACATTTTGATCATCAACATTTAAGAAAAATTGATAAATTTGATAAGGAGTTGTTAGTTTTTCATCTAACCAAATGGCATTTTTTTCGCTTTTTCCAATTTTAACTCCTTTATTATCTAATAAAAGAGAACTACTCATTCCAAAAGGTTTTTTGGATAATTTATCTAAATTTTTTTTTCTAATCAATTCTAACCCAGAAGTAATATTTCCCCATTGATCAGAACCACCTAATTGTAAATTAACATCATATTTTTTATATAAAAAATAAAAATCTAAAGATTGTAAAATTATATAAGAAAATTCAGTATAAGAAATACCTTTATCTAATCTTTTAGCTATTTTTTCTTTAGAAATCATATAATTAACATTAAAATATTTTCCGTAATCTCTTAAAAAATCAATAAGATTAATTTTAGATATCCATTCATAATTATCAACAAAAATAACTTTATCTTTCGGTAAAATTTTCATTAATTGTTTTTTAATTTTAACAAAATTTTTATCAACATCTTCTAAAGATAATAATTTTCTTTCTTCTTTTTCTTTCGGATCACCTATCAAAGAAGTAGCTCTTCCAAGTAAAATAAAAGGATTATGTCCTTTCTTTTGTAATAATAAAATAATTGTAATTTGAACTAAATGACCAATAGTTAAAGAAATAGCAGTCGGATCGAAACCACAATAAAAATTAATTTTTCCTTGGTTCAAAAGTTTTTCTAATTCTTTTTCATTACTCAAATCTTTAACCAAATTACGCCATTTTAATTCTTGGAATAAAAACACAAAAAACCTCTTATCTATTTATATATTTACAAAATTAAAAAAATAAAATAATTAATATTAATTAATTATTTTTTTTCTTTAATTTTAATAGCTTTATTTGATAATTTTCTAATATAATACAATTTAGATCTACGTACTATACTACGACGTACAATCTCTATTTTTTCATAACAAGGAGAATGTACCGGAAAAATACGTTCTACTCCTACTCCTGCGTAAACTTTTCTAACAGTAAAAGTTTCAGAAATACGACTTCCTTTGCGGCTAATAACTATACCTTCAAAAACTTGGATTCTTTTTTTGTTTCCTTCTTCAATTTTATCAAAAACTTTTATAGTATCTCCTGGTTTAAAATCAGGGATGTTTCTTAAATTTTTTTCATTAATTGAATGAATTAATTGTTGACCTTTAAAATTCATTTTCTATTCCTTCATTTTCTTCTTTTTGAATTTCTATTAACAATTTTTGTGATTCTAAATCTAAATTTATTTTTTCTAATAAATCTGGTCTTTTTAAAAAAGTATTTCTTAAACTTTCTTTTTGGCGCCATTTAGCAATTTTAGAATGATTTCCAGATAAAAGAATTTTAGGAACTTTATGTTCTTTATAATTTTGAGGTTTAGTATACTGAGGATATTTTAATAAACCTGTTTGATGTGAATCACGAAGATAAGATTCTTGTTTAATGACCCCTGGTAAAAGCCTAATCAAAACATTCATTAAAATAATAGCTCCGAATTCTCCTCCAGTTAAAATATAATCTCCTATTGAAACCTCTTCATCAACATAATTTAAAATTCTTTCATCTACACCTTCATAATTTCCACATAAAATTATTAAATGAGAATAATCTTTTGAATATTTAATAGCTTTATATTGATTCAATAAATTGCCTTGTGGAGATAATAAAATTACCTTTGTTCTATCCGTCCTTTTTATTTTTTGTAAACATTCATAAAAAGGAGGAAAAGATAATAACATTCCATCGTCTCCGCCATATGGAGTATCATCAACTTGATGATGTTTATTTTGACTGTATTTTCTTAAATCATGAATATTAATTTGAACTTTATTCTTTTCTTGAGCTCTTTTCATAATTGAATTATTTAAAAGATTGTCAAAAAAATTAGGAAAAATAGTAATAATATCAAATTGCATTATTTTATTTTAAATTAATATTTTTTTGTTTTTTAGCTCTTTTTAATAAATTAGTAACAGTTTTAGTTTTTTGAGAACCAACTGATAACCATTTTTTAACTTTATCTAAATCTACATCGATTAAATTACGAAATGGTTCATAAGTTCCTAAAATTTCTAAAAATTTTCCGTCTCTTTTGTTACGAGATTCCATAGACACTATACGATAAAAAGGTCTTTTATGGTTACCTAAACGTTGTAAACGTATTTTTGTTGCCATTTTAAATAACTCTCTTTCTTAAAATTAATAATTTTGATTTTAAATTTTAATTTGATGAATCTAGTCTCTATTAGTACTACCGAATAATAATATTAAAAGATCAAATATTCTGTAAAAAATTACAATAAAAAGTGTTACAAAACCTAAAGATAATTGCCATTCATATTCAATTGGCATACTATTCATAATAATATTATCAACATAACGAAAATGTTCGATTAATATTAATGTTGCAAATACAATCATAAATAAATTAATAGGAATACATATCATAGCATACAATGCTTGCCCACAACAAAACAATGTAACAAATTCTATTATAAACAATACAAAAAATATATAGCTCATTTTTTTTATTAATTGAGAATTGTCGACCTCTAATAAAGATCCTTTATAATACAAATATGATGTAACTCCGAAAACCGAAGCAGTAGCAAATAAAGCAATTAAACAAATAGGCATAATATTAGGCATAACATTTTTGAATAAATTCAACATAATTCCTAATGGAATACCTGTAAATATCGAATAAACAAAAGAACATACCTTGGACGCTTCAACAGATCTAGTCCCAATAATAGAAGCAAAACAAGTTATCAATGAAAAAATAATAGATAAAATATAAATATTTTTTATATCACTTATAAAATAGTTTGAAAAAAAATAACTTACACCCGAAAAAAAAGAAGTAATAAGTAATAATATAATTGTTTTTGTAGCTATTCCTGCACGTGTTACTCTATTTTGATAAATAATATTTGTTCCAGAAGTAAAGAAAAAATTCTCTTTAATTCTTTCAAAAGATCCACTTATTTTAATTTTATCTCTTAACATTTTTTAAATCCTCTCTTCTATTATCTGATTTAAACAAGAAGAATACTTCATTTTTTTTAATTAATTTAAAAATAAAAAAATACATAAATATTATATTATATATACTAATTATAATATTTTTTTATAATATTTGCTTAAAAAAATATTTTTTAAGCAAATATTATAATTCTAAATGAAATTTATAATTAACAATCATTAATCTTAAAAAATTATTGACAATTTTATTATTCTGATATAATTTTTAAATTATCTTGTTTGATTTCTAACATTACCTTATTATCATCGCTTTCTTTTTGTAAAAGTTCTAATTTATTTTTTAACTCTTGTTCGTTTAAAAAAGGAATATTAGCGTAATTTAAAGATAAAGAAGTTGCTTCGTTGATATTTTTTACTTTAACAAAAACCGGAACTATAGGATGAAATTTAGATAAAGCAATAGCATATTTTTTATCATCAACAACAATTGCTAATACAGGATATTGTAAAGAAATTTGAATCGCACCAAAAGCTAAAAAATCTTCAGGTTCTTCAGAATTATAAAATTGAGATATAAAATCGTAATTAACATTTTTTTCGGCTTCTTTTTGGATTTTAGCCATTGTCATAACTGCTTTTTCTGGATAAAGCCCTGAAGCTGATTCGCCTGATAACATTGTAGCAGTTGCACCTTCTAAAACAGCGTTATAAACATCACTTGTTTCTGCTTTAGTAGGACGAGGGTTTTTTTGCATAGATTCTAACATTTGAGTAGCTACAATAACAGGTTTTCCTGCATGTAAACAACTTTGAATTATATTTGTTTGATAAGAAGGAACTAATTCGCTATCAATTTCAATTCCTAAATCTCCACGAGCGATCATAATACCATCAGAAAACTCAATAATATCATCTAAATTATCTAAACCTTCTTGATTTTCTATTTTAGAAATAATTTTTACATTATGTTCTTTTTTAGAATTTAAAAGTTTCTTAACATCAAAAAGATCTTCTTTTCTTCTTACAAATGAAAGAGCCAAAAAATCATATTTATGTTTACAAGCAAATAAAATATCATTTTTATCTTTTTCAGAAATATAAGGCATTTGTAATCTAATATTAGGAACATTAACTCCTCTACGTGATTTTACTACATGAGTATTATTAGCTTTAGCAACTAATTCCCGTTTTTGCGAATCTTTTTTAATCACTTCTAAAGTTAAATAACCATCATCAATAAAAATAAAATTACCTTCTTTAATATCATCATATAAATCATAAGTTAAAGAAAATTTATCTTTAGTGCCTAAAACTTCATTAAAACAAATTATTATTTCAGAATCTTTTTCGATTTGAACTGATCCATCAAAATTATGAGTTCTAATTTCAGGTCCTTTAGTGTCAAGCATTGTTCCTAAATAACTATTATTTTCTTGATTAATTTCTTTAATAATTTGTAAAATTCTTTCACTACCTTCATAATTAGCATGAGAAAAATTAAAACGAGCTATACAAAGGCCATTTTTAACTAAATTACTTAAAATTTCTTTTTTATCACAAGCAGGTCCTAATGTAGATACTAATTTCACTTTATTAATCATTTTGGAATAAACTTTCTTTTATTTTTTTTAAAAAACATTAAATATTTTTTTATCTGTTAGAACTGAAAAGCCAACTAAGCCAACCTGTCAAACTTAAAAACCAGATTAATCTGTTTTTTAATCTGTATTTCTATCACCATTGTAACGAATAATTTCCATTTCTGTAGAATCATTTTGAACTGTTCTTAATTCTTCTTCTTTTTGAGTTAAAGCGTTTTTAACTGTTTTTAATTCTTCTTCTTTTTGAGTTAAAGCGTTTTTAACTGTTTTTAATTCTTCTTCTTTTTGAGTTAAAGCGTTTTGAGTTGTTGTTAAAGCTTTTGTTTTTGTTCTTAAATCATTTTGAGATTTTATTACACCTGATTCAGAATCTTTATTTGTTTCGCCGCCTGGTTCAGAACCTTTTTGAAACCAAGTAAACGGATTTAAAAAACCAAAAGAAACACTAGAACCTTTATTTGTTTCGTCTGATTCAGAACCTTTTTGAAACCAAGTAAACGGATTTAAAAAACCAGTTATTTCTTTTTTTATTGAAGCTAATACGTCTGTTTTTAATTCTCCAATTTGATATTGTAAATTTTCACTAGTTTTCTTGATTTCTGTTTTTACTGAAGCTAATACATCGTCTTTATCTTTTCGAAGAGAAGAATCCCATTCATCGACAATTTTATTTAAATTTTCACTAGTTTTGTTGATTTCTGTTTTTACTGAAGCTAATACGTCTGTTTTTAATTCTCCAATTTGATATTGTAAATTTTCACTAGTTTTGTTGATTTCTGTTTTTACTGAAGCTAATACGTCTTTTTTTAATTCTCCCATTTGATATTGTAAATTTTCACTAGTTTTGTTGATTTCTGTTTTTGCTGAAGCTAACACGTCTTTTTTTATTTCGTCTTTATCGTTTTGAAGAGAAGAATCCCATTTATCCACAATTTTATTTAAATTTTCACTAGTTTTGCGGATTTCTTCTAAAATATCTTTTTTAACCGAAGAACTGATGTCACCTGTAAAAGCAATTGTTTTATTACATATAAATACAACCACC
>NZ_JAHRHX020000102.1:0-1505 GCF_020312115.2 Candidatus Phytoplasma sp. AldY-WA1 | reverse complement strand
GAAAGAATTGATGAATTTAGAGATAAATATAAAAAAAATAAATTACCTCTAATTAAGGGTTATATTAAACGAAATCAAAAGAAAAATTTGGTAATTACTAGTCAAAAAAATGATAATCAACAAATAAAAATAACGGGACCATCATTTACAAGAGAGATGATAGATCAAAATATCATTATTCAAAGTAATTTAATTTATAAATATTTTTATACACGTTGGACTTATAAATTAGAAATTATTAATTGTTTATTGATAAAAAATATTACAGAAGAAAATTGTCAAAAAAATATAAAAGCTATAAAATCAGACTTAAAAATAGGGATTTTAACAAACGAAACTGATGCTCTTTCAGATATTGAATGGGAATTGAAAAAAGTAAATTATAAAAATTATGAATTCTTTAAGGTTCGTGTACAAGGAAACGAAGCTATTGATGATATTTGTAAAATGGTTAAAGAAGTAAATGATAAACATAAATGTGATATTATTTTACTTAGTCGTGGAGGCGGTGATGAATCAGAAATTAATAATGTTTTTAATAATTCAGATATAATCACAGCTATTAAAAATTCAAAAATACCGATTGTTACCGCAATAGGACATGCAAAAAATATTACTTTTTCTGATTTAGTAGCTTTTGATAATGATACTACGCCAACATCTGGTATTCAAAAGGTTCTTGAGTTAATAAAATTTTTTGATAAGGCGAAAAACAATTATGAAAATCATAATGATAAATTATTAGATTTGTATTTAAGAAAAATTAATGATTATTCATTGAAAAAACAAAATGATTTAATTCAACAAAAAGAATCTTTAGATCAACAAAAAGAATCTTTAGATCAACAAAAAGCAGAATTAATAGAATTTCAAAATACTTTAACTCAAAAAGAAGAATCTTGGACAACAGCTCAAAACGATTTAATTCAACAAAAAGAATCTTTAGCTCAACAAAAAGCAGAATTAATAAAATTTCAAAATACTTTAACTCAAAAAAAAGAAGATTTATCAACAGAAACTCAAAATTATTTAATTATTTGGAACAGAACAGTAAAAATTCGACAAGGAATAGTATATATTGAATTTTCAAATGAAAATATCCTTATTGATATATACAATGAAGATAAAAATATAATTATTTTAAATCGGTTTTATTTAATTAAAATTTTAAATCAGTATAATTTCCAAATTCATTTTTTATACTTTAATATGAAAAGCAATTTAAATTTACAAACAAAAGTATTATATTTAAATAAAGAAGAATTAAAAACAATAGATTTAGATTTTCGAATATCTGTTAATGAACCTACCCATTATGATTCAATCAAGAAATTATTATTTATCAATAGAAATATAACAAAACATACTGATTTTATCGATCGTTCTTATTTTATCGATTAAATATTTAGTTGATGCTCGCCATTTATTATTATAATATTGGGTATATTTTTATCTTTAGATATTGCAAATTAAAAAAAATATAAATTTTTATTTAAATATTTGCA
>NZ_JAHRHX020000101.1:0-1525 GCF_020312115.2 Candidatus Phytoplasma sp. AldY-WA1 | reverse complement strand
CAAAAAACTAAAACAACATGGTACCAACCCGACGGCAAGACTATCGATTACATCAACGAATATCACCCCGACGGAACAGAAAAAAATAATATGAAAAATACAAAAAAAACAAATAAAAAATAAAATAAACGTCCGCACTTACATTTCTTTATAACACTGCGATCTTGTATTTAAAGGATTGATTATGGGTTTGAAATAGAAACTTAAAGACTATTCGTAGGTTTTTAACCCATGTAAAAATAATTTTTTATATTTTTAATTTAATAATAACAAACATTATAAAAAAACTGAATATTAAAATTGTTTTTTTGTTTTATAATTTTAATTAGTATTAATTAATAGTCGTACTGTTATAAAAATGTAAATGTTTTTAACTCTATTTTTAAAATCTCTTTTCTATAAAAAAGACTAGTTTGTTTTTAACTAGTCTTTAGGTATTAAAAAATGAATTTATTTACAAAAATTTATAAGTACGACCAGTTTATCAGTAAAGCGAGAAATAAAGTCCTTGATTAAAGGAAAAATATAAAAAAATGAAATTAAAACAATTTTTTAATTTTGGTACTATTTTAATAATTACAACATATTTTATTTATAATTATATTAAAAAAGATTTAAAAAAACTGAATATGATGTAGAAGAATCAAAAGATAACGAAGATGTATCAAAAAACTCGATTACGCCAAAGAAACATCGATCTATAGGGCAAAAGTTGTAAATCTAAAATTCAATTGAAAACAAAAAGTAAAAAACAAAAATATTTTGGAAATTCAGAGCGGTAAAACTGTTTAACACATTAACGAATACAACGAAAACGAAAAATTAGTAAAATATTATACCAATTACCACGACAACGATAAAAAGAAGAGAAGAAGAAGGAAGAAGAAGAAGAAGAAGAGAAGAAGAAGAAGAGAAGAGAGAGAAGAGAAAGAGAGAGAGAGAGAGAGAGAAGAGAGAGAGAGAAGAGAAAGAGAAGAAGAGAGAAAGAAAGAGAGAGAGAAAGAAGAAGAGAAGAAGTATTTTACCGTCCCGACGGCAAAACTGTTTGGTACATTAACGAATACAACGAAAACGAAAAATTAATTAAACGAACTTACTACCAATACCACGACAACGATAAAACTATTTTTTTAATTCACGAATACAACGAAAAAGAAAAATTAGTTAAAACAACATTTTACGAAAAAGACGGTAAAACTATCACACAAATTCACGAATACAACGAAAACGAAAAATTAATTACAGAAAAATTCTACGAAAACGATGGTAAAACTATTCGGGCAATTAGAGAATATAACGACGACGGAACGGAAAAAAAATAATATGAAAAATATAAAAAAACAAATAAAAAATAAAATAAACGTCCGTACTTACATTTTTTTATAACACTACGATTTACTGTTTTAAAAGATAATTAAACAAAAAAAAAAAAAACTTTTAAAAAATAAAAAAATTTATCAAATTTTTAAAACCTATTTTTGCTAAAAACAAAAAAGACTAGTTTGTTTTAACTAGTCTGTTCGGT
>NZ_JAHRHX020000100.1:0-1528 GCF_020312115.2 Candidatus Phytoplasma sp. AldY-WA1 | reverse complement strand
TTGGAGTAAAACTGAATTTGGAATAATTCAGATAATCGCCCAACCAGGAAGTCATAGAAAGCATGATATAGGGCGAAAGAGGAAATAATATTTCGAGTTTAAAGACGTAGAAGGGCGGTGGCTATATGCTATCAAATGAAAGTAAAATTTCAAAACTGACTACGCATTTAAACAGAATAGAGACGAAATCAAAAAACAACAAGAATGTATCGAAGCGAACTTATCAATGGTTAACCAATAATATCATAAACTACGATGTAGCTTTTGAGAAAGTGGCAACCAATAAAGGAGCAGGTACAGCTGGGATAGACTTCCAAACTATTGATGGAGTTGATTTAAAGAAACTTCAAAAATGGAATAAAGAAGTTAGAGAAGGAATATATGAACCTTCACCAGTAAAAAGAATAGAAATTCCTAAACCAAATGGCAAATTAAGACCTTTAGGCATTCCTACCATCAAGGATAGGACGATCCAAGAGATAATAAGGAAACAGTTGGAAGCATATTATGAACCGAAATTCTCTGAATTCAGTTATGGATTCAGACCTGGAAAATCAACTCACGATTGCCTAAAACGCTTTCAACAAAGATTTAAAGGGATTAATTGGTTTATCAAAATCGATTTAAAAGAATTTTTTGATACGGTTAATCATAAAGTGTTATACGAAATCATCGACAAAGACATCTCAAAATACAAAGTTAAAAGACTAGTTGCTAAAATGGTAAAAAGTGGAGTCATGAAACAAGGACAATACATAAAAACCATAGAAGGTACACCTCAAGGAGGAATTATTTCACCTATTTTATCAAATATTGTTTTAAATGAATTAGATAAATATATAGGAAACCTCCAAAAGGAATTATCCAAGTTCATGAAAACAAAAAAGAATCCTGTATATGAAAAAATATGTAGGAATATTAAGAAAGCCAAAAAAGAACAGGATAAGGAAAGAGTCAACAAATTAAGAAGAGAATTGGAAATAACTCAACGTTGTAAACAAAAACCAATTCGAATCGAATATTTGAGATATGCAGATGATTTCATTATTGGGATAAGTTGTCAAAGTAAGACATTACCACATCAAATTAAGAAAATGGTAGTTGAATTTATCGAAGGAAAATTGAAATTAAAAGTTTCAAGCGACAAATCGAAGATTCAAAAGACGAAAAAAGGGATTGAATTCCTAGGATATGAGTTATCAATAAACCCAACGAAAGAGAATCTTAAAAGAAACTCAACCAAATCCAGTCTAAATGGAAAACCACAACTTAAAATGGGAAAAAAACTAATTGAGAAAAAAACAAAAGAATTAGGATGGATAGATAAAAATAATAAAATTATCCACGATAAATCCTTAATATGTTTTGAGAAACTAGAAATAATAAGAACTTATAAAGCCATCATGAATGGATACATAAATTATTATAGTTATATATCAAACATCGCTCAATTAGGAAAATGGTATTATTACGCGACATATTCTTTATTAAAAACTCTTGCTGGAAAGGATAAAAGCTCACTTGCAAA
>NZ_JAHRHX020000099.1:0-1529 GCF_020312115.2 Candidatus Phytoplasma sp. AldY-WA1 | reverse complement strand
CCTTTTTTTCAAGAAGTTGTAGATGAAAATAAATTTAAAAATTTTAGTTCAGAACAACAAAAAGAACTTTTGAGTTTGAATCAACATCAAATTCCTCGCACTTTTAAATTCAACTTAATTGAAAAGATTTTGCACCCATCTATTAATGATAATAAATCTTTAAATGATTCTTTAGAAATTAAAGATACAAAATTTACTTTTAAATTAAAAAATAATGCTGTTTTCGAAAATAATAAACCCATTGACGCAGAAATTATTAAATATACTTTAGAAAAATACTTTAATTTAATGAATTTTAAAGATTATTTTAATTTGACAGATAATGATTATATCTCAATCGATTCTAATAATCGTTATGTATTTACTTTAAATTTTCAAACTGAAACAAGTTTATTAGAAGTAATTAAAAAAATTAATAAAATTTATTTATTAGAATCAACTTCTTTTGAAAAATCTATTATAGAAAATCAAACTAAATATGGCACTCAAGATCATCCTTTTATATCTTATGGACCTTATAAAATCAAAGAAGGATATAATAGCAACAAATGGATTTTAGAAAAATCAACTTCTTATTTTGATAAATCACAAGAAGCCGTACCTTATAACCATATAGAAATTTTAATTGAACATAATAACGGATGTGACGATCACGAACAAGAATTGTTTTTAGATAAAAAAATTAATTATTGTGCAATTGAAGCTAATACAAAAGACGAACGATTCAAAGAACATTATAATACATCATTGTTTTGCAAACCCGATTCATATTCTTTGATATTGAAGTTATCTGATGGTGGTAGAGTAGAAAATATAGATTTAAGAAAAGCTTTATTTTATGCAATTGACAGAAAAAAATTATCAAGTTTTCTTCCAAATATTGCCCCTTCTTTGAATTATATGAGCGATAATTATTGTTATCCTAAGTTATCTTCTGTAAAAACATATAATTTGACTAATGAACACAAAACAAATATCAATGATAAATTACAACAAGATTTAAATGAATTACCTGATGGAAACATTAAAAACCAAATTACAATACAAAAATTAAAAGATAATTATGGTTATAATAAAGATTTAGCGCGTTATTTTTTTCAAAAGTATATTACTGATACTAATTCTGATGGGGTTGTTACTTTGACTTTAAGTACTAGAGAAGGTATGTTTACTAGCGAATCATTTATTGGCGAATTTAAAAAACAATTGGAAGAATGTTTATCAATTGCGTCAGATCAAAAAATAATTATTGATTATAGATTAAATGATACAACAACTGATCTAAATATTTTTGTTTCCGGAATGAGTCCTGAATGTTTTATTTTCCCTTCAAGAACACCAAATACTTTAACACAAGAAGAAAAAGAACACATTCATGATAAATTAGAACAACAAGCTTATAAGAAATTATTCATGATTCCTTTATGTTCTCAAAGACAAATACGTTTTTTACATAATCCTAAAGAAAATTTTAAAAAATATTTTATTATTTTCGGTTTTAGAAATCAACCTTTAGATTATTGTAACCC
>NZ_JAHRHX020000048.1:0-4437 GCF_020312115.2 Candidatus Phytoplasma sp. AldY-WA1 | reverse complement strand
GTGCTGTTATAATTTTTTGTAAATAAATTCATTTTTAATACCGAAAAGACTAGTTAAAAATAACTAGTCTTTTTTTGTTTTTAGTAAAACGAGGTTTTAAAAATGAATGATTTTAAAGAAATTGAATCATGTTATTTTGATTTATTTTTTAATCTTTTTAAAAAACTTGATATTTTTTTATTAGAAAATAAAGAAATAAATAATGAAAAATAAAAGAAGAAATTGATAAATTAATTAAGTTTAAATTTCCATTTCCATTAGAAAAAGGAGATTTATTATTAATAACTTATAAACTCTTAGTAAAAAATAATAAAAAGATTCGATTAAAAATTAAAAATCTTAGAAAACAGGATTCTATTAATAGTTTTATAGTTAAATTAATTCAAAATTATTTTTATGATTTATTAAGAAATCGAAATCGTCATGAAATAGGATTTGTTGATGTCAAAAACTCAATTCTTACAAAAACAAATCAAGAAGTCGAATTATCAAATTTTGATGTATTAGACAATCTAATGATACGTAACAATAATAAAACTAAATTTAGTGATGCGTATTATCACCAAGAATGTGAAATAGATTTATTAAATAACATTGTTAATCGTGAATTAACAAAAAAACAATTAAAAATTTTTCAAACAATTTATCAATTACAAGATAATTTTAAAGAAATAAAACAATTTAATCCTTTATCAAATGAAGAAGTTGCCGAAAAATTAAATAAAACAGCAACTTTTATTGGAACAGAAAAAGAAAGAATTCACAAAAAAATAAAATTCGCTAAAAAAAGACGTCGATTATTTGATTTATTAACTATTGCCGATATAATAAATAAAAACTTTTTAAAAACATTAAAATGTTATCAACTTGAAGAACATCAACCACAAAAAACATATTATTCAGACGAAGAAAATATTCTTTATTATAGTAAATTTGATAAAAAATTAATTTTCCAATTAATTGAAAATAAAAATAATCAATACAAATTAAATACATTATATTTTGATGAAATCAACTACATCGAAAAAGAAAAAAGAATGAAATAAAAATCAACCATATTAAAATTATCCATAACAATCCATATCATTAATTAACTCGTCCTGAACACGACGATATAAACTGTTTAAATAATTTTAAATAAAAATACATATTTTGTTTTTTTGAATTTTAAAATATAATTTGGTAAAAAAAAGACCTAGATAGTCTATAAAAAAATAAAGTTATTATTTGGATTGTTATAAGCATATTTATCTCCTTCTTTTAAATAAATAACTATCTAGGTCTTTTTTTGTGATAATTATTAAATCAAAAAACCACGACCTAGTTACACGTCTTTAAATTGTATAACAAAATTATGTTTTGTAAATAGTTATAAATTCTTATGAATGTTAAAAAGAATGTTAATTATAAAAAAGACTTAGAGGCTATCTAGGTCTTTTATTTTTATAACAATTATTATATCTAATATTAAAAAAAATAATTAATAATAGAAATTTTCAAAATAACAGTAAAACAAGATTCTAAATAATGAAATAATATAATCTTCGTTACTACATTTTAAAATTTTTATTTATTAATCATTTTTTAAATATATAAAAAAAAGAAAAGGAACATTAAAATATGTTAAACTCAGTAAATTTACAAGGCAGAATATGCCAAGAATTAAAATTAAAACACATTGATTATCAAGGAAAATCATTTGCAACATTATCATTTGAACTGGCAGTACATACTGGTAAAAAATATAAAGATAACAAAAATGAATGTTATTTTATTCGTTGTCAAAAATCTGGATTAACAGCTCAAAATCTAGCTAAATATCAATAAAAAGGAAGTCAAATCATAGTAAATGGTTCATTAGTTCGTCAATCGTGGAAAAAAGATAATAACTTTTGCGAAAAATATTTTGTCAAAGTTAGTAATGTTTATTTTTGTGATTCAAAAAAAGACACAACTAAACCAATTTACGAATTAAAAATAAACGAATCATTACCATTTTAAGATAAAATCATGAAAACAAAAAATTATAAAAAGAAAAACGATTTACATAAAATTAATGAATTTCTTAATCAAAAAATAGAAAAATTGAAAAATTCTAAAACTTAATTTTCTTATTTAACGAAAAAACGATCAACAATGGCCCACACAATTAGAAAAAATCCTAAACGTAGCGACATTAAAATCATTTTAAAACAAAAAATCAATAATTACTAAATCAAGAAAGGAATAGAATACAATGACGAAACAAGAATTAATTAAAAAAATTGCCAACAAAGTAAATCAATTACTTGATTTTACAACTGAATTTTATCAAATTATCGAAGATACATTAATTGAATCTATCAAAAACAATAATGAAGCCGTTTTATCGTCAAAAATAGGCAAATTTGTCCTAGCACCACAATCAGAACGCATAATAAAAAGAGTTACAGATCAAAAAGAAATTACAATTCCAGTAAGAACAGCTGTAATATTCAAAATTTCTAAAACAATCAAAGACAAAGTTAAAGACATTGACTTAAATAAAATAAAATGACATCTAATAATCATCCGCATTAAAAACACAGTTGCTTTTAAAGCGACTGTTTTTATTTTGCGAAAAATAAAAAAAATATAAAAACAAAAAAAGGAAATTAAAATTATGAAAAAAACAAACAAAAAACAAAAAGAACTAATCATCAAAGATGACGGAGTATTATCCAGTAATTCTTATGTCTTTGGTGATGACTTTGAATTAAATAGCGATATATACGGAATGTATGCTATTTTAGAAGAATTATGTTCTCATTTTGATCGTCTTTATTATGATGTGAACTTAAACGGAATTGAAATTATAACTAAAAATTCTGAATTAAACAAAAGAAATTGAAGATAAATTAGCTATAATTCGTGATAAACATGTGGACATTGCTAATCTTATTTACAAAGCTAGAAATTTAGTTAACGATAATGACGATTTAATCAGAGAATTTGATACAACATACTCAGACAACATCGAAGAATAATCAACACAAACTTTAATGACTGTTTTTTTCAAAAAAACAGTCATTAATTCTCACCACAAAAAAAACAATTTAACACTTGGGAAACTTTCAATCAACGAACTTGACAAAAACGAAAAATAAACAAACACATTATGCTTTTGATGAGTAAAACTATTCGTTCACGAATATAACAAAATGAAAATTAATTAAATTAACATTCTACGAAAACGACAGCCAACAATGAAATTTTATTGAAAGAATTAATACAACCCCGACGGCACACAATAAAAAAATAACATTAAAAGACTCACTTAAGTGAGTCTTTTTATTTAATTCCAACAAACAAACAAAAAAAAAAAAAAAAAGAGAGAATGTAAAGGAAATTAAAAAAATAATCAAAATTATATAAAAATAAAAATTAAAACAAAAAAGGGACAAAAAAATGACAAACCAAATTAAAAAAAATGAAACAATTATTAAAAACTTTAAAGAATTAGATAAATTATTATCTCTTTTTAAAGATAATAAAATACTTACAAGTGAATTAAATGTTGTAGCTAATTTAACAAAATTGGATAATTTTTTATATCAAATTTATAACAAAATTTATAACAAAAATTTTCAAATTGAAATTACAAATGAAAATTTAAAAAAAGAAATTTTAGGGATAACTGTTGAAACAATATTAGAAGAACTTAATTCAATCGTTGATTTAATAAATGAATTTTTTATTAAAGCTTGCGGAAACAAAGATTATTTAGTAACACATTTTGAAGAAAATTTCAATTTTAGTGACAAAATAAGCACACTTGATAATATATCAAAATTAGGCGATTTTTTAGAAGAATTTTATAATGATTCGGAACTATTTTTAAATGAAAATGATGACGAACAAGAAACATTAGACAACATAGAATATATACGTGGTGATATTGAAATAATGTATAAAAGAATTCGCAGTATTCACATTTTAATGTTAAAAGTTATAACTTTAATTAACGAATTACGTAATTTACAAGACCAAAAATAAAACCACCCTATTCAAACAGCTGATTTTTCAAAAAATCAGCTGTTCCAATTTCCACCCAACCACACAAAACAAAAAACTAACGCTCAGGAAATTAAAAAAATAATCAAAATTATATAAATCAAAAAAACAACAAAAAGAAAGGAACAAAACGAAATGACATGCACGGCAACTGTCGGAACTATAATAGTTTCAATTTTAGGTGGATTAATAATCTTTGTTGTAGGATATACAATAGATTGTAAACATGGATTTAACGACGCAGAAGATACAAAAGAAACAAAAGACACAAAAGTCCGAAATGAAGACAAAAATGAAAATAAAAATGAAGATAAAAACGAAGACAAAACCAACAACAAACAACGTTAAGCAATTAACAAAAAAATAAAAATTAAAAAAAGGAATAAAATTATGAAAAAATTAAAC
>NZ_JAHRHX020000098.1:0-1537 GCF_020312115.2 Candidatus Phytoplasma sp. AldY-WA1 | reverse complement strand
CACCTAAAACAAGTTCTTTTCTGTCGGGACTTGTTTTTTTTTTTTTTTGTGTGTATAATAACTCTTAATAATTTGAAAAATTAAATTATTAAAAATTAATTCCAAAATTAAGAAAGGTTAAAAAAGAAATGAATTATAAAGAATTTATTCGGAAACATAAAAAAATAATAACTTTATTAGCGATAGGGTTAGGAATTTTGCTAATAGTAGTCGTTGTTTACAAAATTAAAAATTTAAATGATAATAATGTTGAAAGTCCATCCACAAGTGTGAACTCAAGCGCAACTTTAAAGATTTTAAACGAAAAAGTTTCAGATAATGGTTTTTTAATTTTTTTAAGTTTTTTTGACAAAGATGCAGTTACTATTAACCAAGATATTTACCAAGATATTGACCAAGATATTGACCAAGATATTGACCAAGATAAAAAATATACATTTAACGAAATTTTTAAACAATATAAAAAAAATATAAACGCTTTAACTGAAAACATAAATTTCCGCAAAAGCATTTATCACTCTTTAAATAGAAAAGATTTAGAACAAAAAAATGATAATTTCAAATTATCATCATCTCCAGTGTTATTTACCAAAGCTTTTTTCAAAGATAATCATGTTTATTTTCCTGCAAAAACTTTCCCTTTTAATGAAGAAGATGCTAAAGCATATAAAGACGATAAATTAGAAAATGACGGTTTTGATGAAGAAAAAGCTCTAAACTTATTACAACAAGCTTGGGATGATTTAACTCCTGAACAAAAACAAGATAATTATAAATTAAATTTATTTATTCAAGAAGATATTAAAGAACAATGTTTAACAAATATAAAATATTTAACTAATTCAATTTTAGAACAAATACAAAATTTATTCAATACTTTTATTACAAAAAATCATTTACCAGAAAATAAAATCAAAATTCAAATAGTTGATAAAGAGATAAATGAAAAAGATCCCTCACAAAATATGAATATGAGTTTGGATATAATACTACCACCAATAGGAGAAGATAAATTCAAAGAAGAAGATTATTATTGGATTATCAGTAGTGTTTTAAACAATGGTATAGGAAAAAAAACAATAACTTTAAACTTTTCCCCTTTAAAAATATATTTAGATAAAATTAAGCAACAAGGTGATAAAATTGATACCCAATTTTTTTCAGGCTTGGAATCAAAAACAGGATCTCAATATGATAAAGCTTATCCAGGAGTTAATGAGCAAACAGGTATTTTCACTTCTACTCATAAAGAATTTTTAGATTTTTACGATGATGTTATTTTAAAATTATTGCCCAAAGGAAGTAATAACGATCAAGAACAACAACTCATACAACAAACACATGAAGAAATCTTTAAAAAAGTATTAGCTTTAATCAAAGATTATCGATTTCATATTCCATTAGTCAATTTATTAGACACAAATTAAAGAAAGGGATTATCAGGATAAATTGATATGCAATTCATGAAGAAATTAAAACAAAAAATTAGTTTTAAAAACATCATTATTATGTTAATTATTTTTTATTTTTTAGCTAT
>NZ_JAHRHX020000015.1:0-19894 GCF_020312115.2 Candidatus Phytoplasma sp. AldY-WA1 | reverse complement strand
ATAATTACAATAATTAAAAATTAAATAGTTTTTTATATAAATTTTTGTTAAAATATTATTGTTAAAAAATAACAAAGTGGTGATCGAAGTTTAATTTTATTCAAGTGATAAAATTAAGTTTAGGAAAGTCCATGTTAGCACATGTTTTTAGGAAAGCATGTAGTGTTTGTGCTTAAGAAAAAAATAACTTAAGGTGTTTGAAATTTTTCAAGCAACGGCTTTTTAAATTCTAAAGACATATTATATATTATTTATAATAAAGTTTATGAAAATAAAAAATAAAGTGCCACAGAGACGAGTTAATTAGAAATAATTAAGTGAAACGCGGTAAACCCCTCAAGCTAACAATCCAAAATTATGGTAGGAGCATATAAAAATCAGTTTTTCCTAATATAAATTTTTATAATTGGTTTTTATACTATTTTTAGAAATAAAAGTAGAGATAAATGATCACACTTGTTTTTATAAAAAACAAGAACAGAACATGGCTTATTCGTGTTATTTTTTAAAATAGAATCTTTTTTTAAAAGATTCTTTTTTTGTTTATTAAGAATTAAATATAAAATAATTACAATTAATATATTATAATTTATAATTGTAGTATGAATAGATATTTGAATTTTATTTATTAAAAAAAATTATCTTTATTTTTTTAATAAATAAAAGCTATAATTATTTCAAATTTTTAATTTAATAAATGATTAAATAAAAAAATATAAATAATATAATATATTCAAATGCATTATTTTTATTAAAAAATAAAAAAAGGTTATTAATAAATTTTTATGACTATAAAAAAAAAAACAGAACAATATGTTATTAGAAGAAACAAAATAGAAGAATTAAAAAAATTAAATGTAGAACCCTTTCGTAATTATTTCGATGTTAAAAACAATATTTTAGATATATTAAATAAATACGAATCTTATAGTCATGATGAATTATCTGCAAAGGAGATTAAAGTCGATATCGCAGGTAGAATTGTTACTAATAGAAGTCAAGGGAAAGCAGGTTTTTTTCTTTTACAAAATTTTGATGATTCTATTCAAATTTATTTAAATCAAAAATTAGTTTCTGAAAAAGCTTTTCATATTTATCAAAAAATAGATTTAGGTGATATTGTAGGAGTTACAGGTTATTTATTCAAAACTAAAACTGGAGTATTAAGTGTCAAAGCTTTTAATTTAGTTCATTTAAGTAAAAGTTTAATGCCTTTACCAGATAAATATAAAGGTTTAAAAGATAAAGAGTATATCAGAAAAAAAAGATATATTGATCTTATTATCAACTCCGAAACTAGAAAAAAATTTATTATAAGAACAAAAATAATAAAAATTATTAGAAATTTTTTTGATAATAAAGGTTTTTTAGAAATAGAAACACCTATTTTACATTCTATTTTTGGTGGAGCAGCAGCTAAACCTTTTATTACTTATCATAACGCCTTAGAATCTAATTTTTATTTAAGAATAGCTACAGAAATACCATTAAAAAAATTAATAGTCGGCGGAATAAATGCTGTTTATGAAATAGGTAGAGTTTTCCGAAATGAAGGAATTGATGCTACTCATAATCCGGAATTTACAACAATAGAAGCGTATTTAGCTTATGCAAATATGAAAGATATTATGGAATTAACTGAATCTTGTTTAAAAGAGATTTGTATGGAAGTTTTAGGACGTTTAGATTTTGATTATCAAGAACATTTGATTAATTTTGATAATTTTGATAAATTTGATATGATTGATATAATCAAAACAAAAACAGGTATTGATTTTCGTCAACAAATGACTTTAGAACAATGCAAAAAATTAGCTCAAGAAAATAATATCGAAGTAAAATCATTTCATACTAAAGGTCATATTATACTTTCTTTTTTTGAAGAATTTGTTGAAAAGAATTTAATTCAACCAACTTTTATTTATAATTACCCTTATGAAGTAAGTCCTTTGGCTCAAAAAAATATTGAAAATGAAGAATTTGTTGATAGATTCGAATTATTTATAGCTGGGAAAGAATTAGTTAATGCTTTTTCTGAGTTAAACGATCCTATAGAACAAGAAAAACGTTTTCAAGAACAATTATTAGAAAGACAATTAGGAAATAGCGAAGCTGAAGAATTAGATCAAGATTTTATCGAAGCTTTAGAATATGGAATGCCACCAACAGGAGGCTTAGGTTTAGGAATAGATCGTTTGGTTATGTTGTTAACTAATACTTCTAATATTAGAGATGTTATTTTATTCCCACATTTCTCTAACAATAAAAAAATCAAAAAATAAAAGATATTTAAAATTCTTTTTATTTTGAAATTATAAAAAAATTTATGTCATTAGAGGTTTCGAAATGATAGGTGTTTTTTATCTTCAAAGTTTTTATAGTATTATGGAAAGTATTCCTTCATTAGAATCGCTAGTAAAGAAAGCAAAAGAAAATCAATATCAATTTTTAGCTTTAAGCGATCATGAAAATTTGCATGGAATGGTTAATTTCGTCGAACTTTGTCAAAAAAATAAGATTAAACCTATCCTAGGAATTAAAATATTTTTATCTTTAAAAGAAATTATTAATGAAGATAAAATAATTAATTTTTTGATTTATGCTATAAATGATATAGGAATTAATAATTTAATTCAAATATCTAATTTAATCAAAACTAAACAGGAAAATATTACTTTAAAAGTTTTAAAAAAATTTCAAGAAGGTCTTTTTTTTATTGTATCTAATATAGATTTCGAACTTTCTAATATAAATGATTGGATATTGATAGAAAAAATTTTTATTCAATTAAAAAATAATTTAAATTTTTTCTTTTTTGGTTTGTCTTTACAATCAAAACGTTTAGAAATATTTGCTGATATTTTTTTATCTTTAATGCAAAAATTAAAAATTTTTGTAGTTCCAGCTCATAAAACTAATTTTTTAGAAACCGAACAAGAAGAAGGGCATAAATTATTATTTGAATTAAATAATCCTTTGAAATATTCTCCAATTTCTTCAGAAGAAAAAATGTCTTTTCAATTTTTGAATCTAAAAGAAATTCAAAATAAATATAATTCTTATTATAATGATAGTGATTATCGAGAATATTTTCTAGATTTAAATTCTTTCATCGATAAAATTCAATATAATAAACTTTTTCCTTCTGACATTGGACTTCCTATACAGAAAGAATCTTCTGAAAAAAATTCTTTTACATATTTAGAAGAAATAACAAATGTTTTTTTAAGAAAAAAAATTTCTGTTTCTTCTCCTCAATTTCCTCTTTATTTAGAGAGATTAAAAAAAGAATTAAAAATTATCAAAGATATGCATTATGAAGATTATTTTTTAATTGTTTTTGATATAGTAAGATATACAAGAGAAAAAAAAATTCTTTTAGGTTCTGGAAGAGGTTCTTCTCCCGGTTCTTTAGTTTGTTTTTGTTTAGGCATTACAGAAGCAGATCCGCTATATTATAATCTTCTTTTCGAAAGGTTTTTGAATCCTAAAAGAAATAAAAAACCAGATATTGATTTAGATTTTCCAGATGATAAAATAAATATTATTTTAAAATATATTTATGAAAAATATGGAGAAAATTATACTGCCAATATAATCACTTTTAACACTTTAACTATTAAATCTTTTATGAGAAATGCTAATTATATTACTTATCTGAAAAAAAATTTAAAATTTAATGAACCTGATTCAAAACAAATTCAGATTCTTTCTCAATTAGAAGGAATACCTCAATTTACAGGAACACATCCAGCTGGTGTTATCATCAGTAATAAAAATTTATTAGAACATATTCCGATTCAAAAAAATCCTCATATTAACTCTCCTTTTAAATATCAAACTCAATTAGATGCTAATTATTTAGAAAAGATAGGTTTATCCAAAATAGATTTATTAAGTTTGAAAAGTTTATCTTTGATTGATAAAATTGTAAAAGAAATTAACAAAAACAGAGAAGAAAAAATATCTTGGGAACAATTGCCTTTAAATGACCTTCAAACTTATCAATTATTACAAAAAGGAGATACAGAATATATTTTTCAATTAGAATCACCAGCAGCTAAACAGGTTTTAAGAAAAATTAAACCTCAAAATTTTGAAGATTTGAATGCTGTTTTAGCTTTGAATAGACCAGGACAAATAAATTATATTAATGATTATTGTCGTAATAAGCATGAAGAAAAAAATTTTTTAATTGACAAATCAGTATATAATTATATAGAACACATTTTGAAAAATACATATGGAATTATTTTATATCAAGAACAAATAATGGAAATATCTGTTTCTTTTGCTGGTTATGATTTCGGTGAAGCAGAAATTTTCATGAAATATATCATTCAAAAAGTTATTTCAGATAATGACAAAAATTCAATTAAATCAGAATTTGTAAAACGGAGTAAACAAAAAGGTCATTCTGAACAATTAGCGAATCAAATTTATGATTATATTTTAAAATTTTCTAATTATAGTTTTAATAAAAGTCATAGTGTGTCTTATTCTTTAATTAGTTATCGTATGGCTTATTTGAAAACGCATTTTCTTGTTCCTTTTTTAACAGTTATTTTAAATGAACATCAAAATATTCCTTTTGATAAAGAAATGTTATTAAAAAAAATAAAAAACACAAATGAAATTAAAATTATCGCTCCTAATATTTTTATTAGTGATATTGATTATAAATTATCAAAAGAAAAACTTTTATTACCTTTGACTTTGATTAGAAACGTAAATAATGAAATAGCTTCATTTTTAATAAATGAAAGAATGAAAAAAAAATTTGTTAATTTTTTTGATTTTAAAAATAGATGTCAAAAAGTTTTAAATAATGATTTATTAAAAGATTTAGTTTTATCAGGTATTTTTGATGATTTTGGTTTAAATAAAAACACTTTATTAAATGAAGCTAATTTAGATTATTTAGAACATGAACAATATTTACTTTCTTTTAAAAAAGAAATTTTATTAGATGAATTACCAAAAGAATATTTAAATAAAGAAATTTATAGAATTTTTGGTTTTAATTTAAATGTGATTCTAAATTAATATATTATATAAATGTAATATATTAAAAATTATAGAAATAGGAAAATATTATTTATAATGACTTTATGTAAGAAATTAACTTTATTTTTTAAAGATAAAATTGCTCCTAATTGTTCTCATAAAAATAAATATTTTCGTTTTTTAATTATTATTTTAGGTTTTATATTTTTTTATTTTACAGCTTCTTTTAATGTTAAAAATAGAGAAATTTGGAAAAATAATAATGGATTTAAAAATGTTACAGAAAAAATCGAAAAATTTCAAGACCAAAAGAATTCAGATTTAGAAATAAGTGAGCAAAGTTTTATTAATTTTAAAGGAATGTTTATCGGTATTATTATTTTTGTTATTCTATTAGTTTTTAAAAAAGGATTTAACGGAATTAGTTTAGGAACTTTGATAGGCGCTTGTGTTGGTATTTGGATTGCTATCGGATTCCCTTCCATTATTTATTTTTTAGAATTTGTTTTTTCTGGAAAAATATTTTTTTGAAAATTAAAAAATTAAATTAATAGAAAAAGAAGAATTATTAAAAAATATTCTTCTTGAGGTTTTTATTTGTGCAAAAAACTTCTTTATATCAAATAATCGTTACTTCTTTTTTCATTAGTATATCAATATTAATTGATATTTTTTTTTCAATTTTTCAAATAAAATTTTTTAAATTAACTTTAGTTATTCTTTTTTTAGGAGGTTATTTTTTAGGTTTTTTAAATGGTTTGATTATTTGTATTTTTTATACTCTTTGGCATTTAACAAGAAGTTTTTATTCTTTCACAATTTTAGCCCAAAGTTTAAATTTTAATAATACTCAAATTTTTTTTTCTATTCTTTTGGATTACATATTACCTAATTTAATTATTAGTATTTCAGGATTATCTTTTTATAAAAAAAATCATCAAATAATAAAAAATTTTTTTTTGTGTTTTTTATTAATTAATTTTTTAAGAATGTTATCTACTTCTTTATCTAGTATTTTTATTTATGGAGAGTTATTAATAGAAAAAAATATTTCAGAACAAAATATTTTGATTTCAGCTTTATTATTCAATTTAATTCCTTTCATAACTAATTTTTTTGTAGGAGGTTTTTGTGCTTTTTATTTAAAAAATCGATTAAAAGATATTTTTGATAAATAAACTAAAATTTTAAATTACTTTTTTATCAAATTTAAATATTTTTATTTATTACCTTTGGTTAAATAAAAATTTTGCTTTTAGAATTACTTTTTTGTATTATAATGAATATAGCGTTTATACAATAAATTTATGTTTTTAAATTTAAAAAAATTTTATAATATCTAAATTTTTTTAAGATAAGGAATTTTAGTTCTTAAAATGTCTAGTAAAAAAGAAAATTATTTAATTATTTTATTTTATAATTATACTCATATTGAAGACCCTGAAAAATTTAAAGAAGAACATTGGAATTATTGTCAAAAATTAGGTCTTTTAGGAAGAATTATTATTTCTTCTGAAGGAATTAATGGGACTTTGTCAGGATTCAAAGAAGATATCGAAACATACATGGCATATTTAAAAAAAATAAAAGGTTTTGAAAACATTGATTTTAAAATAGATGCACATCATAAACATGTATTTCCTAGATTATCTATCAAAGTAAGAAAAGAAATAGTGGCTTTGAAATTGGATAAAGATTTAGTTCCTGAAAGTAATCCTGATAATTATTTAGAACCTAAAAAATTTTTTCAAACATTAAAAGAAAAAGATGTAGTTGTTTTAGATGTTCGAAATGATTATGAATATGATTTAGGTCATTTTAGAAATTCTATTAACCCTAAAATTAGTAATTTTCGTGATTTTCCGGAATGGGTAGAAAAAAATTTATCTTTTTTAAAAAATAAAAAAGTTTTAACTTATTGTACTGGTGGAGTTCGTTGCGAAAAAGCATCTATTTTATTACGCTCTAAAGGATTGAATGAAGTTTATCAATTAAAAGGTGGTATTATTAAATATAGTCAAGAACCAGAAGTTCAAGGTCAATTATTTGATGGTCAAGTTTATGTTTTTGATCAAAGAATAGCCGTCAAAGTTAACAAAAAAGAAAATATTATAGTAGGAAGAGATTTTTTTGATCAAAAACCTTGCGAAAGATATATCAATTGCGGCAATCCTAGTTGTAATAAACAGATTTTATGCAGTGAAGAAAATGAAATGAATTATTTAGGTAGTTGTTCTTTAGAGTGTAGTCTAAATAAAAATAATCGTTATTTATTAAAAAATAAAGAAAATTCAAATAAAATAGATTAATTTTAAATAATATCAATAGAATATATTAATTAATATATTTAATTTATTAAGATAATATAAATTTTTGTATTTTATATTATATAATAACTTATATATTATGTAGAAAAAATTAAATATCATTTTTTTGTTTATTGTCTTTTTGTTTTTTTTCTTAATAAAAAATTATTTACAAAAATTACTAAAATTATTAATTAGAAAGAATTATAGGTATTTATTTATGTTTGCTATTGTTAAAATCGGAAATAAACAATTAAAAATATACGAAGGTCAAGAAATTTTTGTTGAAAAATTATCTCTAGAAGTAGAACAAAAACATGTTTTTGATCAAGTTTTAGCTATAGAAGATAATGAAAAAAATAAAAGCGTTTTAGGAACTCCATTTATAAATGGGGCTAAAATAGAAGCTAAAGTAATTAAACAAGGTAAAGCAAAAAAAATTATTGTTTTCAAATATAAAAAAAAAAAGAAATATCGTTTAAAACAAGGTCATAGACAGTTATATACGAAATTGTTAATTACTAAAATCATTTGTTAAGTTCGATATGATTAAATATTTTTTTATTAAAGAAGTTGAAAAAATAAAAAAAATAAGTATTAAAGGTCATGCTTTGTATGCTCCTGAAAATCATGATATTGTTTGTGCTTCTGTTTCAACAGCTATCATAATAACTATAAATGCTATTGAAATTTTTGAATTGCAATCAAATATTGATTATTCTTTAAAAAAAGGTTCTTTTTCCCTTGAATTATTAAAATTTGATTCTATAATTAATAAATTATTATTAAATTTAGAATACAATTTGAAAGATTTAAGTAAAAATTATCCTAAATATTTAAAAGAAATGAAAGATTGATTTATTAAAGAGGTATTTTATATAATGTTAAAATTAAATATTCAATTATTTGCTACAAAAAAAGGTGTAGGTGCTACTCGTAATGGACGCGATTCTCATTCTAAAAGGTTAGGCGCTAAATTATCTGATGGTCAATATGCACATAAAGGGTCTATTATTTTCCGCCAAAGAGGAACTAAAATATTTCCTGGCGATAATGTAGGTATGGGGAAAGATCATACTTTATTCGCTTTAATTAGCGGCGTAGTTAAATATCAAATTAAACACAAAAATAAAAAACAAGTTTCTATGCAATTTGTTGAAAAAAAAGTTAATTAAAAAAAATAATAAATGAATTTTATAGATGAAGCAATCAATTTCGTAAAAGCTGGTAATGGCGGAAACGGAATTGTTTCTTTTAGAAGAGAAAAATATGTTCCTTATGGAGGACCTTCAGGTGGTAACGGAGGCCATGGCGGTTCCGTTATTTTTGTAGGTGATTCAGGTATTAATACTTTATTTAAATTGCAATATCAAAGAAAAATTAAAGCTTCAAATGGTGAAAACGGTAAAAGTAAAAATCAAAATGGAGCTAAGGCTCCTGATTCTTTCATAAAAGTCCCTTTAGGGACAATGATCTATAATAACGAAAATCAAGAATTTATTGGTGAAATTTTAGAAGATGGATTTCAATTGGTTATTGCAAAGGGCGGTAAAGGAGGAAAAGGAAATTATTCTTTATCTAATTCTAAAAATAAAATCCCCTCTTTTGCAGAAAAAGGAGATTTAGGAGAAAAATTAACTATTAGGACAGAATTAAAAGTTTTAGCTGATGTTGGTTTAATTGGTTTTCCTAATGTAGGTAAATCTTCTTTGATTTCTGCTATTTCTAATGCTAAATCTAAAGCAGATTCTTATGCGTTTACAACTTTAAAACCTTTTTTAGGAGTAGTTAGTGGAAAAGATTTTAGTTTTACAGTAGCTGATATTCCTGGTTTAATCAAAGATTCTCATTTAGGTCGTGGTATGGGAATTGATTTTTTAAAACATATTGAAAGATGTAAAATTTTAATACATATATGTAGTGCTGATCATAATGATGTTTATGAAAAATATTGCCAATTAAATGAAGAATTAAAAAAATACAATCCTAAAATTTTAGAAAAATCGCAAATTATTTTGTTCAATAAAATGGATTTACCAGATGCTGAAGCTAAATTAGCTTCTTTTAAAAATAATTCAATTGATAAAGAAATTATACCTTCTTCTGTTTGGAATCGTTTTAATTTAGAATTATTAATATATAAAATAAAAGATTTATTGATTAATTATAAAAATGACCAAAATAAAGATGATAAACATCTTCAACAAAGTTATAAATTATTTACTTTAGAAGATGAAGATAAATTTAATATTTATAAAGATGAACAAAATTATTTTATAGTTCAAGGGCCGAAAATAGAAAAATTGTTTCATAGAACAGATTTTAATAATTACGAATCATTAAAAAAGTTTTCTTATTCATTGAAAAAAATAGGGATAGAAAAAGAATTAAAACAAAAAGGTATGAAAGATAAAGATAAAGTTAAAATTTGTGATTATGTTTTCGAATTAGTCAATGAAGAATTTTTTTATAAAAAATAAAATTAAAAAAACGACAAAATTTAAACCAAATTGTTTATAAAAAATAAACAGTTTGGTTTTTTCTTTTATCTAAAAAAATTAAATTAAATAAAAAAATATTATCAAAAAATAAATTTTAAATCTTAATTTTAAATTAATTCATATAATAAAAAATGATAAAATATTTATATGTTTGTATTTTAGTTTTAAATGAAAGTATATTAAAATTCAAATTTAAATTTTAAATATATTTAAGGAACAATAATAATTAAATTATATGAAAACTAAAAATTTTTTAAATCATATCGATCAATTAGCCGAAGAACACGAATTAACTAGACAACAAATTTTAGAAGCTTTTAAAAAAAGTCTTATTTTTGGTTGTAAAAAAAATTATCAAATTAAAAGTTGTCATTTAGATTTTGATAAAAAATATGAAGAATTTTTTTTATACAAAGAATATTTAGTTACGGAAAAAGAAATAAATACGACTAAAGAAGAAAATGTTAATACTAAAAAAATAACTTGTATTAACTTAGAAGAAGCTCAAAAATTAAAAGAAAATCCCCAAATAGGAGAAATAATTAGGATTGAAGTTGATCCTAACAAATTTAATTTTTACGATAGTCAAGAGTTTAAAAACAAACTTAACGAAGAAATTATTAAATTTAAAAAAGAAAAATACGAAAATAAATTAATTTATAATAAAGCAATTTCTATGAAAAAAATTTTTTTTATTTTAGAATTAAAAAAAGAAGTTCAAGCTTTATTATTAAACAAAGATAAACTAAATAATAATTATGAATCTATTTTGAGACAAATCATTATAACATCTATATTATCAGCTTTATCTGTTGCAATACAAATTGTTTCTAATAAATTCATGAAAGGTCCCTTTTTTCGACCAATATTAAAAAGTACTTTTGTAGATTTTTTATGTTTTATTCCTTTGCTTATCATCCCTTTATATGCAAAAAAAAATTTCGCTTTTATAGGAGCTTTTTTATCAGAAAGTATTTCATTTTGGTATAAGAAAACTTCTGCTTGGGTATATAATCCTATTTTAAGTTTAATTTATGGTTTTATTTGGGGGATTTTACCTGGTTTGGTTTTAACTAAAAAAAAAGATTCTTTATTGAAAATTTATTTTTCTATCACTTTTATTTTTATTATGCATTTTATTTTTTATTATATTTTGCGTATGATTTGGTTCAAATTTGTTTTTTTAGATCAAAATTATTCTTTGAATTTAAAAGCAAATATTTTTAATTTAGAGCGTCTAAACTTTTATTATTTATTTATTAAATTTATTTCTTTGTTTATATTATCTTTTATTATGGCTTTTATTTATAATAGGGCAAAAAAAGAACTTTTATCATTATTTTAATTTTTAAATTAGAATAATTTTTTAGATTAATATAAGTTATTTATTTTTTATAATTTTCAATTTTTATAAAATAAAACTGTTTTAAATAATTTACAACAATGTTTATTAAAAAACCTTATTAAGGTTTTTTAATATAATTAAAACTAATTCTTTAATTCCTTGATCAAAAAGTTAATACTTTTTATTTTTTAGAAAATTTTAAAAATTAACTATTAAAAAAATAATTTTCGTATCTTTTTCAAAAATATTTTTTAGAAAAGAAAAATCAAATTTTAAGAAAAGAATTCAATTTGATCTTATGATAAAGTTTTTTTATTTTTAATTAAAAAAAACTATGACAATAATAAATTAATTTTTAGAATTTTAAATTAATAGCTTTGGCGTCTTTTTATTTTATAATATAATTTACGATTTCAAAATATTATATTTTTTTGTTCGTTATTTATTATTTTTTTCGTCTTTATTTCATTTATTTTATATAAAAAAATAAATTTTATTATTTAAAAACTTAGAAAAAGACCTAAAATATAAATAATAATAATTTACTAGGAAAAATGATTTTTTTATCTTTATTTAAATTTTTAAAAAAACTATCTGAAAATTTATTTTATAATAATACTGTATTGAATTTTTATTTTATATTGAAAAAAAACAATTTTTATGAGTATCAAATCCAAAAACATAATTTTTTAAATTCATGTTTTTTAATAAGATAATTTAAACATAAAATTTGTTTTTTTTTTTTTTATTGTTATTATATACTATATAATAAATTTTTAGAAATTTCGATTTATCTTTTAATTTATTATTTCAAAATACTTAATTATAAAAACTCTTATTTATATTAAAAATATTAATTATCGGCGAAAAAGATAATTTTTTTAGCTTATATTAAAAATGATTTTATTTTTTTTATTATTCTTATTATTTGGAACAGAAAGGTTTTATTTTTACCGATGGAACAAAAAAAGAAAAAAAATATTTTAGTTTTTTGTGTTTTAGTTATTGTGATTTTATTTATTTTAGGCATTATTGTTTATAAATTTTTTTATAACAAACAAAAAAAAGAAGAAATAGATGTGGAAAGAACAATGACTGATTTATGTTCTCATAATTCTGAATCATTTAATAAATTATTACAAAAGATATATGATTTAAGAACATCGGAAATACCTAATGCTATTGAGCAATTACAACAATCGAAAAAAGATCAAAAAGATATGGTAAACAAGTTGATATCTAAATTAGATAATTTTATACCAGGTATAAAAAACGATATGGAAAAAAAAAAATCAAGTTGGGCCGAATCGTGTTCTGTTCATGATTCTAAATTGAATAAATTAAGAATAGCTAAACAAGAAAATTATGAAAAATTAGAAGTATCAAAATTAGAAAAAGAAGAAAAAGAATCTGATAGACTTCTTCAAGAATCCTTGAAACTTTATATAGATAAAGAACAAGAATTAAAAACATTGACAAAATTTAAAGAACAATTATCTTCTATTGAAACTCAATTTCCAGATTATGATAAATGTAATTTAAAAAAATATATTGAAAGTTATAGATATATCAAATTAGATAAACAAAGCTCTGATTTAAAATCTTTTTATAAAAATATTGATGAGATTGATTTAAAATTTCAAGAAATTGAAAAAAAGAATAATGAAATAGAAAAGAAATTAGAACAAAGAGAAATTTTGTTAATTTTTCAAATATTAAGACAAAATTATCTCGAATTCAATCATTTATTATCTAATAATAATGATTTATCAAATAAAAGTGTTTTTATTGAGATTCCATATTATTTGCGTTTAGCAATCGAAGCTTTAAATGATTTTGATAAGAAAGATAATAATTTTTGTATTTATCAAGCAAGTAATAAACGAGTTACAAAAAAAGATAAAAAAAGTACAAAAAATAAAAAATATTTATTGGACTTCTTTAAAGAAACAGAACAAAAGAAAAAAGAATATTTAAATGAAATTATTAATGATAATAGCTATTTGAAAAATATAATTGAAAGTCATTATGAATTTAAGGAACAACACTCACAAAATAAAATAAAAAATAAAATAACTAAGGAAGAATACATAATACAGAACTTTGACCATTATTTGAATAATGATTTTAATAAATATGATTTACAAAATAATTATCTAACTTTTTTGCTAATTTTAGGCAGTAATGATTATGAAAGTCATAAAGAGGAATTAAATAAATTATTGGAATCAATTGGTGAATTAGGGATTTGGATAAGAAATGAAATCCGATAAAAAACGATAATGATATCTAATTTCATGATAAATATCAACTTATATAAAATTTTAATATTTAATTTAAAAAAAATTTTTTTATCTAAAAAGGAACAAATATAATGTCAAAAGAAAAAAAAAATTTATTAATAGTTATCAGTTCAATATTTAATTTTGTAATGATTTTAATTTTAACTTTTTTTTATGTTAAATTACAAAAAAAAACTAATGATTTAAAAAAAAATATTGATAAAATACCAAAAGAATGGCCTACTGAAAAGCCTACTGAAAATGAAAATACTCCTGATAAAAATAAAGTTTATGAAAAAAAACAACAAATATTAGGCGAATTAGAACAAGATTTAAATAAACAAGAAGTTTTTTTTTCAGAATTTTTTTCAAATCAAGATAAAATAGAAATTCGAGAAAAATTGAAAGACATAAAAGAAATAATCCCAACTTTAAGACAAATTTTCGAAGAAACAGAGCAAGATAAAAAAACCAAAGATACTTTCGAACGATCTAAACAAAATTTTGAAGATATTCGTAGGGATACATTAAGTACAAATGAAAAAACAAATTGTGAACAATTAATTGGTTTTATGAAAACATTTCTTCAAATGTGCAAAACAAGAGATGAAAATATTTCAGCAAAAGAAAATAAAATTGTTTCAAATGTTCAGGTTGACCAAAAAATCGAAATATTAAGAAAATATTTAAATAGTTATGCTTTTTTATTAGATATATATTTATATAAATTTAAACAAATAACAAATTTAATTGAATCATTATCTTCTAGAATAGAAAAAGAAAAATTAATAGAATTACAAAAAGAACTGAAGAACAAATATACTAAATTTTTATTACAATTAATTACAAAGACAAGCCGAAGCGGCACAATTATCAAAGAAGAATTAGAGGAAGCACGAAAAAGAACATAAACGAAATATTAAGTTCATAATTAATTTTTAATTATTAATTTTTAATTTTAAAATTTTAAATCAAAAAAAGGTAAATTTTATGGAAACACTTCATAATAAAAATCAAAATAATTCTTGGAAGTTTAGGTTCGGCATTATAAGTTTTTTGGCAGTTCTAATTTTATTAACTTCTTTATCATTTATTTTAGCTGTTATCGTTTTTTTACGCTCACCAGCTAAAGAAAATGAGGCTCATTTGCCACCTCTATTTCCACCTTCGAATAATCCGACTCCTATACCTTTATCTAATAATAATTCATTAGATGTTAGTTCTTTAGTAGAATTACTTGCTCCTAAAGAAATTAATAGTGATGGTTTTATGCCTCTGGATGATTTTTATGGTGCTGATGAAATTAAAGATACATTAAAAGATTATATACATAGATGGACATTAGACAATAAAAATAAATATAATTCGTTGACTGGTAAATCTTCAGGTCTTCCTTTTCCTATGGGGATTATTTTTTACGGACCTCCAGGAACAGGAAAAACAACACTTGCTGAGGGTTTTGCGAAAGATTCGAAAATGAATTTTTACACCATTACTAATGCACATTCATTACAAGAAATCGAAGATATTTGGCGTAAAGCTAGAAACAATAGTCCTTCTTGTATTTTTGTAGATGAAGCGGAAGAAATTTTAAAATCAAGAGCTGAAAAAGACGCGCAATTTTTAGAAGCTGGAGATAGTAAAAAAACAAATACTTTTTTACAAGAAATTGAAGGGGTTAAAACCGATAAAGAAAAACCTGTTTTCTTTATTGCAGCCACTAATCACTTAGACAAAATTGATTCAGCTATCCGTTCTCGTTGTGAATCTTTATTTGTTGGTAACCAATCAGAAGATAAAAGACTTGGTTACATTCAAGCAGTCATTAAGAAAATGCTTAGATTAAAAATAGAAAATTTTGCTTATGAACATTATATTCCTATTTTTGTTAATAAAATGAACGTGGCTTTAAGAAATCCTGAATTATTCGCTATCGCTATTAAACATGGTTATTATATTCCTGCTTTAGGAGCTACTGAGATAAAAGGAACATCTGATAAAAATAATCCTAACGGTAATTTAGAAACTTTAGACGATAAATTAAAAAGACAAGATTTATTATTCCGAAATGCTAGAGCCAATGACAAAGAAATTTATAATTCATATCAAAATGCTTTAACAGAATTTAATAAATTAGATCCTATATTGATAAAATATATTGAAGATGCAAAAGCATGGCAAAAATTTCTTAAAAAAAAGGATACTGATTGTCAAGACCAATCACTATATGATATTGAAACTTTAGAAAAAGTTAAAAAATATTTTTATGATTTAACTTCAGGGCGAAAAATGAAAGCCATGATGGTGAAGGCAGCTGAAAAAGCCGTTCGTCGTGTAAAAACAGGAGATGATCTACAAATAGAAATAACTGATTTAGAAGAAACTTTTAGAGAATATTTCGGAAATCAAAAAGAGTTTGCTGACATTAATGAATATTGTAAACAAATCAAAAAAGAAGAAGAAAAAGAACAACAAAAAATTAATCGTTTTATGAAAGAACAATTTAAAGATTCTTTTATTGAAAAAGGTTCAAGTATTGAAGATAGAAAATTAACTGAAGAAGGAAAAACAGCAGTTAATAAGTTTTTTGAAATACAAAATATTTCAGATCCTAAACACATGTTTCTTTTACAAAAAATTATTAATTCTGTTAAAGAACAACAAAAAATTAATCGTTTTATGAAAGAACAATTTAAAGATTCTTTTATTGAAAAAGGTTCAAGTATTGAAGATAGAAAATTAACTGAAGAAGGAAAAACAGCAGTTAATAAGTTTTTTGAAATACAAAATATTTCAGATCCTAAACACATGTTTCTTTTACAAAAAATTATTAATTCTGTTAAAAAATAAAAGGAGTTATGAATGAAAAAACAAATAATTTCAAAATATTCTAAAACGTCTTTATTTTCTTTTTTACTTTTTATTTTTTCTTTTTCTTTTTCAATTTTCTTTTGTAATTTGATATATGGTTCAAAAAATGAAAATTATAAAAAACAAGAAGACAACTGTATTCAAGAAACAAAACAAAGAGAAGAAAAACTTTTTGAAATGTTTTACGATTTTAAATGTGATATAGCTCCAATGTTAGAAGCACAAAATTTAGAGGTTTTAAAAAAATGTTATGAAAAATTACCATTACCTCAAGATCAAAAAGATCAAAGAAAAAAAAATTTTGATGATTTTTTGGATTTTTATAAAGACGAAGAAGAATATTGGTTAGATATACTAATTAAATTAGAAGAAGTTAGTGAAGAAGAATCAATTGAAAATGTACCAAAAGAAAGACTAGAAAAATTAGAAATATTAAAAAAAAGACAAGAAAAATTTAAATCATTAAAAACAGATTCTGAAAAAAAAATATTTTTTTTAAATCCTGATATCAGAGAATCAGGATTATTTATTTATTATTCTAAAACTAAAGAAAAATACTGTAATACATATAAAGATTTTTTTTATTATTTATATTTTGATTTTATTTTAAAAGAAAAAATAGATTATAAATATAAAGACGAATTATGTCATTTAACTCAAAGAGATCCAAAAAATTTAAAACGAACTCAACTTTTTAGTTATCTACCAGAAGTAACTAATTTACAATTTAAAATTGAATATTTAAGATACTTTTATAAAATATTAAATGAATTATGCGAAAAGACTAAATCTTTATTCAGCTCATATTATATTAAAGAATTGAAATCGGAACAAGTTATTGAACAAAATATTAAATCGCAATTGAAATCGAAACAAGTTATTGACAATAAATTATCGGAATTAATAAAACAATGTGTTGATGAATATAAGGAAGAAAATAAATCAAAAAGACAAAACAAATTAGAAAAATTTTTTCAAGATAATTTAGAATTATTTCAATATTTAGATCAAAAAAAATTAGACAAAGATTTCTATGATAATTTAGAAAATAGTAAAGAATTTTTACAAAAAATATTAAAACCTGATATTTTTTATATATCGAATCTTTGTGAAAAAAAACCATTCCTTTCGAAAACAAGTTTATATAATGATAATTTAGAAATTCCTAGTTTAAATAAAAAAGAATTAATTGAACATATAATTCATAAGAACGATGAATTAATTAATAAAGATTTATTATCCAATGTCTTAGGAACAGAAGAAATTTTATATAAAATGTATTTAGATTATAGTGCTTTTGTTTTTAAATCTAGTTGTCTTTACTCAGAAGATGATAAAAATAATAATATCAATGTTTTAGAAAATATTAATAATAAAAAAAAAGATTTATCTAATTATTGTAAAGAAAAATTTCAGAAATATAAAGAGATATATGAAGAATTATCATATAAACTTCAGAAATATTTACAACATTTAAACAAAGAATTAGAAGTTCAAACAAAAGATATCGATAATAGATATGTAGATCCTGAGATAGACAAAAAGAGCCAAAAACTAAAAATAGATATACAGACGCAAAAACAAAATATAAAACAATTTTTTGATACAGGTTCTTTATTGGATACAAGTTCTTTAGGTATAGATCCAAAAACTATTTATTTGCAAAACCCGGAAGTTTTAAAATACCAATTACAATTGCAACTTGATGAAATTGAAAAGGAATATATTTCAAAACCTTTTAAATTTTATGAAAACGAAATAAACGTAATTAGTGAAGAAGCTGAATATTTAATTAATTTTATTAATTTTTCGGATAATGATATAGAAATTAATGAAAAAAACAGAAAAACAAAAATTGTAGATAAAATTAAATCTTTACTTGATGAAATTGAAAAGGAATATATTTCAAAATCTTCTGAATTTTATAAAAACGAAATAAAAATAATTGTTAAAAAAGCTAAAGATTTAATTAATTTTATTAATTTTTTGGATAAAGACAAAATTAATGAAAAAATTGAATCTTTAAAAAATGATATAAATAATTGTAAAGATAATTTAAATGTTTCGAATGAAAACATAGAACTTAAGGATAAAATTAGATCTTTACAAAAGAAAATCGATTGTTTAGAAAAAAAACCTCATTACAAAACACATACTCTTAGAGATATTTTAAAACAATTGGTTAAAACATATTTAGTCATAAAAACTGATTTTATAGACGATAAGAATATAATTGATACTAGAATTAAAGCCTACAAAGATTATTATGAGCGTAAAAAGGAAGAAATTTTAGATCCATATTTAAAAATCATCAGTAATTTACAAATTAAATATTATAATTCAGTGTCTGATATTTTAAGAGATATACAAAAACGAGGTGTCGTTTATACAAAAAATAACACATCAACATTATATTCATTTAAATATTATTTTTCGACAAATTTAGAAGATAAAGATATAGATGATTGTTATAAAAAACTTCAAGATTATTTAAAACTTTATTATCCTTATAAAAAAGAACAAAATTGTAAATTTTCTTTGGATAATATTCAACGGATTGGACAATTTTTAGCTAATTATAAAAAGAAGTTAAAAGATAATTTTGAAAGTTATATACTTAATACAGAACAATTTAAAATTGATTTCTATGATTTGGAAAACGAAATTATTAAAAATTTCGAAACAATGCGAGAACCGAAAAATATTAATAATGATCATAATATTGAATTAAAAAAAATATTAGACAAATTAAAAATAGAATCAAAAGATTTAAACCGAAATTTTGAAGAAAAATTGAAAACTTCAGACTATAAAGATCAAAAACAAAAATTAGATAAATTATGTAAACATATAGAAGAAAACAGAGATATTTTTAAAGCTAATATGGAAGAATTAATCAATATTGTAAAAAATCAACATAAAAAAGAAGAAAAAATAAGAGAATTTGAGATAGAGATTCAAAAAAACAAAGAATATTTAAATGAATTAAACAAAATTATTAAAAGTTATCCAAACCCAAATAATACAGAACAACAAGAAGAAAACAATAGAATTAATTCTTTAAATAAAGATGAGGAGATCGTTAAAAAAAGACAAGAAACATTAAACAGTTTAATCAATTCCTTGAATGAGGAAACATACAAGTCCTTGATTGAAGAAAAATCCAAGATAGAAGCAAAAATAAACTATTTAGAAAAAAATTTAACAGATAACAAAAAAGAACATTCTTCTTTAACAGAAAAATATCAAAACCAACAAAATTTAAATATTTCAGATAAAGAAAATTTTCTTAATCTTGAACAAAATTATATTTATATAGATGCTAAATCATTTTTAGTTAAAGGAGAATTTGATTTTATCGGTTGGTTAGGTGAAAACTTTCCTAAGAGACGAATAATTGATAATAATATTGATTCACAAGAAAAAAAACAACAACCAATAAATATTTATACTAGAAATTATCCTTATTCACAAGATGCCAAAAATTTCCAAACAAAAATAAATGATACTTTTTTCCAAAACCAAGGCTCAAGTTTTTATTTGGTTTTAAATATACAATTAGATGTCCAAACCAAAATAAAA
>NZ_JAHRHX020000097.1:0-1561 GCF_020312115.2 Candidatus Phytoplasma sp. AldY-WA1 | reverse complement strand
TTCTTTTATAAAATCATTTAAAGAAGTATCAACTTTATCTACTTTATATTCAACCTGTTTGATATTCAAAAATATATAATTTTGATAAATAAATGCAAAAGATACAATTAATGTTGAAATAATAGAAATAAATATTTTTGTAGAAGGTTTTTTCAAAAAACCTTCTATTTCTGGAGTTGGTTGTTTCATTGATTTGACCTTTCTTTTTATTTTTATTCCTCATTTGTGGTGATTTCATAGAGGGAGTTGAGTTTGATAGAAATTTCATTTTTATATTCAAACCACATTTAATCATAATTCTTTTGTAATCTGTTTTTTTTCTTTTTTGGCGCGTTTAAATATATTATTTAACATCTCAATTTCGTTTTCATTATAACATACAAAATTAATAATATTAAATTTTAAAATTATTAATTGTTTTTTTGTTATTTTAAAACCTTAGTTTAACGTCGTTGTGGCGTGTGAAGGTTTCTACAAGTTGTTATTTTTATCTCTCCAAGTTGTTATATATGTTTGAGTAAAAGAAAAAAAAGGCCACAAAGGCACCTTTATTAATTAATTTATTGTTAGTTTTTTGTATAAAAAATCCTCTTATTGGAGGATGAATTGAGTGTATTAGGTTTTAATTATTATTGATAAATTTAGATAAATTTAAATTTAATTTTTTGAACTATTTAAAAATGTTTATTAATAATAATAACAACAAAAAAATATTTTTTATTACATTTAAATTATTTTTCAGAATATAATTTATGTTCTAAATCAATACATATTAAAAAAAATTTTTCTTGTATAATAAAACCTACAACTCGAATAGGGTAAATTTCGTGTTTTATAGCAAATTGAAAAATTTTATTCTCTTGTGCTTTTGACAAAATTGTTTCACATTTTGTCTCTATTATGTTTTCAGGGACTTGATGAAAATGATTTTTTGTTTTAATAAAATCGTTCCAATAATATTTTTCTTTAAATGTAAACATTTCAGCTATTATATGAAGAAGAATATCATTTGTAATTTTTTTGTTTTTAAAAGAAAAATATTTATTTCCTTTTAATAATAAATATTCTAATTTAATTAAAAAATTAAATTTCTTTTTTATATCAAATAACATTATTTATATTTTTTTTAGAAAAATATTTTATTAAATCTTTGTCAGTAATCACGTTTTGCTCCCAATCACAACTTTTATTAAAAGCGTTTAACCATGGTTTTTCCTTGTGCGTTTGTTCGCTTAAATCGCCACCATCCATATATCCAAACTTTTCAATAACTAAATTAATAGTTTCTTTTTGGTTTGATAATAATTTATTGTCGTTGCCTTTAGGAGTTTTTTTAAGGGCATGATAAGAATATTTACAAAATTCTTGATATAATTTAGGGAATACTGGTCCATAAATCCATGCTTGTAAATTTTCATCAATTAATTTTTCCTTAAAATTTATTAAATGAAAAGCATGAGCATAATAAATAAGTTTTTGTAATTTCATATTAGTTATTTTAGGAATTTTGCTAATAATATAATTAGCAATATCAAAAACATTAATTTGAGTTTTTTCAATA
>NZ_JAHRHX020000096.1:0-1582 GCF_020312115.2 Candidatus Phytoplasma sp. AldY-WA1 | reverse complement strand
GTCCTTTTAAATTCTTATTTAAGTATAATAAAAGAGAACATTCAACGAAATTATCACGGGGTTTTAGTACGGATCAATTTATAGATGGTTCAGATTTGACAATTGAAAAATTACCAAATAGACCTACAACTTTAACATCTCGAAATGGCGCTACTAGTGAACCTAATGGCATAAATGAAGCTTGTGAATCTCAAATTTTACATAAAGTATTTTTAAAAGAAGGTGTTAATTTTAGAAACTTTAGTAACACAATCAAAGAACAAGCTAATGTTGAGGTTGAGGTAAAGTTTTATTTAATACCGGTTCAATTACAAAGTGAAGATCCGCAAAATTTTTTTGTTGATGAAGAAAAATTTAAAAAACTTTTAGATGTGGGTGGTTTTGAATACGAAGAATCAGAAGAACCAATCAAAGTAAAATTATTATATAGGGAGAAAAATGGTAACAAAAGATGTTATTACCCGAAACATGATATTTTCACAACCCAAGAGTTAAATAATTTAAACAAAACAATAAATTTAAATAATATCTCAGATACAGATATTATTAACTTATATTTTGATTATGATTATGTTGATAATTATTCTGAATTTGCAGCAGAAATAAAACCAAAACCAACTTTTAAAAATTTTTTCGGTTCTTATGTTGTTTTTGATAATCAATTTTATGATAAAAATTCGAGAAAAATAAAATATAAACATGATTGGTTAAATCAAAATCCAATCGAAGTAAAATTATTATCTAAGACGAAAGATTGGGTCACAAAAAGATATTTACCGAAAAATGATATGTTCACAACCCAAGATTTAAATGATTTAAACGGAAAAACAAATTTAAATAATATCTCAGATACAGATATTATAAACTTATATGATGAGTATAAAGGAAGCGATTATAATTATAAAAAAGAAGTAAAACCAAAACAAACTTCTAAAATTCTTAGTCCTAAGGAAATATTTAATAGTATTGAATCAAGTACAAAACAATATTATATTTATGGAGATTCAACTAAAAATATAACACATCCAACAGATTTATCAAACTTTAAATTTCCAAAATTAATCACTAAAAACGATCAACAAGCTCCAGATAATTATGATAAAATAGAAACTCTTATTTTAATTAATTTTTGGAATGAAATGAGTTTAAATGATGATTTTTTTACCGTAGCTAAAAGAGAATCCGATCAAACAAAAGATTTTTATACTGATGCAAGTCATGATTTAACTTTATTTACACAAATCACTTATACTTTAGTTGATAACGAAGGCAATTGTCATAAATTAGAAACAGGGAATCAAGGAACTAAATTAACAGATATGAAACTTAATGATTCTAAAGCAGGTACAGGAGGAGGTTCTGGGAGAAAAATTACTGTTAGAGCTAAACAACCAAGAACACAAGACAATACACAAATCAAACCCATCACTCGATCTGAATAATATTAATTTTGAATAATAAATTATTTTATTCACAAAAATATTTATAATATACAAAAAAATAGAGGCTTATTAAAATGTTTTTAGAAAGAAAAATTCAAAATCTCTTTTTTTTAATTTTTATAATTATTCTTGTCTGGGTT
>NZ_JAHRHX020000047.1:0-4540 GCF_020312115.2 Candidatus Phytoplasma sp. AldY-WA1 | reverse complement strand
ATCGTATGATAACTTACGAAAAAGAACACGAAGCTTCTACCGGTAATATAGTTAAATGGGTTTTTAAAGCATTTGATAAATACGGATTTAATTCCTGCTAAATAAGCGATGAAATCAATAGGAAAAGCTATATAAATTTACTACAAAATTCGCACAAGGTTAATACTAAACCGCTTTGGTTCTTCATGAAGGTCATCGTTTATGTAATATTGTAGTGTTATAAAAAAATGTAAATGTTTTTTTAACACTGCATATTTTTAAAAACTCTTTTTACTAAAAAAAAGACTAGTTTTTTTTAACTAGTCTTTTCGGTATTAAAAATGAATTTATTTACACTTTTTTAGAATAATGCGGACGTTTATTTTATTTTTTATTTGTTTTTTTGTATTTTTCATATTATTTTTTCGTTCCATCGTCATTATTATTTTATAATTTTTTTAACAGTTTTGCCGTCGTCTTGGTAGAGTGTTATTTTAATTTTTTGGCCGTTTTCGTTGTATTCGTGAATTTGTGTGATAGTTTTGCCGTCATCTCGATAGAATTTTTCTGTAATTAATTTTTCGTTTTCGTTATATTCGTGAATTTGTGTGATAGTTTTGCCGTCTTTTTCGTAAAATGTTGTTTTAACTAATTTTTCGTTTTCGTTATATTCGTGAATTAAAAAAATAGTTTTATCGTTGTCGTGGTATTGGTAGAATGTTTTTTTAACTAATTTTTCGTTTTCGTTATATTCTTCAATGTACCAAACAGTTTTGCCGTCGGGACGGTAAAATTTTTTTTGTTTTTGTTCTTTTTTTTCAATTGAATTTTGATTTAAAACTTTTGGTTCTATGATCGATGTTTTTGGCGTAACTGAGTTTTTGGATACATCTTCGTCATCTTTGGATTCTTCTGCATTATATTCAGATTTTTTTAAATCTTTTTTAATATAATTATAAATAAAATATGTTGTAATTATTAAAATTAGTACCAAAATTAAAAATTGTTTTAATTTCATTTTTTTATATTTTTCCTTTAATCAAGGATTTGTATTTATCGCTTTTATTACAAAATGGTCGTACTTTTATAAATTTTTGTAAATAAATTCATTTTAATACCTAAAAGACTAGTTAAAACAAACTAGTCTTTTTTATAGAAAAGAGATTTTAAAAATAAAAATATGCAGAGTTAAAAACATTTACATTTTTTATAACAGTACGAAAAAACATTAAAAAATTTTGATTATTAATTAATTAATAATTAAAATTATAAAACAAAAAAAAAAAACAATTTTTACATTCAGTTTTTTGTTTATAAAAGGTATCGAATTAATTTTGATAATGATAAAATAATTTTTTTATGAAAAATAATTATCTTTAATTATAATAATAAAAATTTTATAATTAGACAAAAACTATAGAAAATTAAATGATAAATTTAAAAAATTTATAATAAAAATTATTATAATTAAAGATAAAAGACCTATGAATAATTTAAATATTGATTTTTTAAATTTTGTAAACAAATTTATAAAAAATAATAATTTTTTCTGATTTTTTTAAAAACAATAACTTATGTAAAATCATTTTATAAGATTCCAGAAATGATTTTTTATAAATAATTAACTTTACTTATAATAATTTTTATTATTATAAGTAAAAATAAGATCTTAAATAAGTTAAATATCGATATTAATTTCTTTATATATTACAAAAAGATAATTTATCTTTTTTGGTTCGATTTTGATTAATAAACATCGAAAAAAATAAAATTTTTTATTTTATAAAAAAATTAAAATAAAAAATTAATAATAAAGAGATTATTTTTTTATAATACTAAATTATTACGAAACTTTAATTAAAATTTTTTTATTATTTTCTAAATTTACAGATATTATATATATTTTATTGTCATTAAAAAAATATATTCAAAATTGGTTTACATAATATACATTATAGGAAGCAATTAATTAATAAAAAAGACCTAAAAATAATATTTTTTTCAATGTTTATCGAAAAAAAAATAATAAAAATAAAAAATTTTTATTAAATTAATTTATATTAATCAAAATCGAACAAAAAACGATAAATTATCTTTGTATATTATCTTTGTATATTATCTTTGTATATTATCTTTGTATATTATCTTTGTATATTATCTTTGTATATTATCTTTGTATAATTAAAAGTTAATTATTTATAAAAATCATTTCTGGAATCTTATAAAATGATTTTACATAAGTTATTGTTTTTTTAAAAATCAGAAAAAATTATTATTTTTTTATAAATTTGTTAGTATTACAAAATTTAAAAAATCAATATTTAAATTATTCATAGGTCTTTTATCTTTACTTATAATAATTTTTTATTATTATAAGTAAAGATAATTATTTATAAAAAAATTATTTTATCATTATCAAAATTAATTCGATACCTTATAAACAAAAAAACTGAATGTAAAAATTGTTTTTTTTTTTTTTGTTTTATAATTTTAATTATGCGGATATTTAATAAATCATTTAAACAATTTAAAAGTTTAATCATTAAATTTATAAAAAAATTAATTATCAAATTTATGATTTGTGATTTCATTAATTATATCTCCTTTCTGAATGTTTTTTTAATACCTTCAAAAAGGAAATAAAATACACCTTTTTTACGAAGGTGGTAAAACAACACCTATAAAAGGTGTCTCAAATATATTATATAAAAAAATAATTTTCATTAAAAAAACAAACAACAAACGCCAAATATCAAAACCAAAAGGAAAACATTAAACCGCGCACAACTAAAAGGTGTCTCAAATATATTATATAAAAAAATAATTTTCATTAAAAAAACAAACAACAAACGCCAAATATCAAAACCAAAAGGAAAACATTAAACCGCGCACAACAATTAAAAAACGTTAAGGCTTAAAAAAACCATCTAAATAAAAAAAAGATTTTCAAAATTAAAAATCTTTTTTTATTTATAAGCACAACAATCAACAAACGTTAAGGTCTTAAAAAACCAAACCCCTAATCATAAAAAAATTCCAAGAAAGGAGGTCATTACATGACAAAACGTTATTTAAAATTTTTTTATTATTATTTATTAACGATTTTTTTATTTTGCACTTGTTGTTATATTCACGCTAAATTAACAAATTACTTTTATCAAAAAACGACTCATACCATTAAATTATATTCAACACAAGAACTAAAAGACAAATGGCTTACCACACAATCAGAATTAGATATACAAAACATCAACGTTGAGTCATGTAACGATATTCCGGAAATCATGAAATTATTAGGCATTAATGACGTTTCAATTTTGTCAAATGATCCAAGTTACAATTCCAGTGACGATAATCGTATAATTTATAATTTAAAAAAACCACAAGATGGTTTATTAGACGTTTATTTTAAACCTCGAACTAATCCATTTAAAATAACATATCCTTATGATGAACACAAAAAATACACTCTTGATGAATTATTAACCCACAAAATCGCCATCGAAAAAGCTTACGTCTTTTGGGACATTAGCAAAGTCCAAATTGATCCTAATATCGATATTAATATAATTAATTTAAAATATGATGTTGATACTACCAAAGAAGCAGCACTTACAAAATATTTAACTGAAATCATTAAAGTTAATGATGGATATGCCATATTAGGTTGTTACAATGCAGTCCCTGATGGTCCAATCATTTTTCCATTTAATTCAGATAGAAATTTATATTACAACAAAAACAAAATTGAAGCTGTGTATTTTGATGACGGAGTACGTATTTTTACTAACTGTGATGAAGCTAATAATTTAATCAAACTCGCCAACGGCGCAAAAAATATTTATTTATTTAAATTTGAATGTAATCGATTTAAAATATTTTATTATTCTGACAACAAAACTATTTTATGCACTCAAAAATTCAACGAAAACAAAAAATTAGTTAAAGAAACATTCTACAAACCCGACGGTGAAACTATCATACAAATTAACGAATACAACGAAAACGGCCAAAAAACTAAAGTAAAATTCTACCAAGATGACGGCAAAACTATTTGGGCAATTGAAGAATACAACGAAAACGGCCAAAAAACTAAAGTAAAATTCTACCAAGATGACGACAAAACTATCACACAAATTGACGAATACAACGAAAACGAAAAATTAATTACAGCAAAATTCTACCAAAACGACGGCGAAACTATCACACAAATTAACGAATACAACGAAAACGGCCAAAAAACTAAAGTAAAATTATACCAAGACGACGGTAAAAATGTTAAAGAAATCATAGAATATAACGACGACGGAACGGAAAAAAAATAATATGAAAAATACAAAAAAACAAATAAAAAATAAAATAAACGTCCGCACTTACATTTTTTTATAACACTGCGCTGTTCCACCAAATAAACCTCCTAAAGAGGATGTCGTAGTCATAGAACATAACGAAGACAAAATAAAAGAAAAAGAGAAACAAATTGATTCAACAAAAAAGTTGAATCAAAATTAACGAAAGGAGAACCAATTTATAAACAAAACCCAGAAAATCAAAATTTAAC
>NZ_JAHRHX020000014.1:0-21914 GCF_020312115.2 Candidatus Phytoplasma sp. AldY-WA1 | reverse complement strand
TCCCCTAAGTTGAGGTAATATATAACAAAATCATAAATTAAAACTATGCAAATCAAAGAAGAATGAATACTGTTTAAAAAATGAATAAAACATTTTCTCTCTTTATGGTTAATATTAGCTGATATATTTTTATCTTTTAATTTACATATTTTATAGTTACAACGTAATATATAAAACAATGGTATTAAACAATTAATTAAACAATTAAGAAAATTAAATACAAATAATATAAATTTAATAATATTAATAATATCAAAAACAGATAAATTCATTTAAATGTAACCTCCTTTACCACTCATATAATAATTATTATATATACTTTATATTTTAAATGTGTAATAAAATGTAATAAAAAAATTTTTATTTATTTACCATGATGATTTCATGGTCTTATTTGACGGGTTTTCCGACTCATTGTTGTGAGATATTAATTTTGAACTCAATTTAAAATAAACACAAAAAATTATTACTAAATAAAAATAGACTATCATATATTTATAAACAATATAAAAAAAATAAAAATTTTTATCATTCTTTTATAATTGACAAAAAGCGAAAAAGAAAATAATAAAATTATGTATAAAAAAAATACTTTAATGATTTAATTAAATTACTAATAAAATTTTTTGATTTTTAAAATATTTATTTTTTATTAATAAAAACATTTAATTTTAATATTAAATTAGTTTAATATTCTAATTAAATAACAAAAATATAAATTTTTTTATCAAAAAAAATTTATTTTTCTTAAAAATTTAAATTAAAAATATTGCTTTTAATAATCGGAATTTTAATTATTTTAATATTAATTATTTTTTTCTTTTTAATAAATTATAATTGAAAATAAAACTTTTAAGACCTTATTTTAATTAAATTTTTGTTAATAAAAATAAAAAATACTTAAAATAATTATTCAAAAATTTTTACAATCTTTATTTTTTTATTTAAATTAATTAAAGTATAATATTAATATATTATGATTATTTTAGTAATTGCAATTGAATAAAAAAATAATATTTTATCATATGAAGGTATAAAAAATGTGTTATCAGAAAAACTAAAAATATTACCGTCAGAACCAGGATGTTATCTATTCCGAGATCAAAATAAAAATATAATTTATGTAGGAAAAGCGAAAAATTTAAAAAATAGAATTAAAAGTTATTTTACATGTTCTCACAATAAAAAAACTAATCTTTTAGTATCTGAAACTGAAGATATAGATTATATTTTGACAAATAACGAATTAGAAGCACTCATTTTAGAATCAAATTTAATTAAAAAACACACTCCTAAATATAATTTCAAATTAACAAATGATACTAGTTATCCTTATATCGAAATAACAAATGAAAAACATCCTAGAATAATCTTATCTAGATATAAAATAGTTCCTAAAAATAAAAAAATATTTGGTCCTTATCCTAGCAACGAAACTGTTAAAGAAACAATAAGCATATTATATCAAATATATCCCTTAAGAAAATGTCATCCTATAAATAAAAAAGCTTGTATTTATTATCATATGAAACAATGCATCGGTCCTTGTAACAACTTGAATGTTAATTATCAAGAAAATATTGAAGCTATAACTAAATTTCTAAAAGGCGATAATAAAGAAATTATCAAAAAAATAAAAAATTACATGAAAGAAACTAGTGAAAAATTAGAATTTGAACAAGCATTAAAATATAAAAAAATTTTATTTCATTTAAAAAAAATAATAGAAAAACAATTTGTGAATAATATAACCAAAAGTAAAAGTTCCGATATTATCGCTAATTATTATGACCAAAATGAAATTTCTATATATATACTAAGATTAAATCAAGGCAATATTTTCGATCATCATCAAATAGTTTTTTCTTATGTAGGAATTGTTGAAAGTAATATTATTACTTATTTAAATTTATATTACCAAGAACAAATGATTCCCGAAGAAATTATTTTAGGAGAAGAATTAAAAAAAGAGAGAAAAAATATTGAAAAATTACTAAAAACAAAAGTTTCTATACCTTTAAAAAAAACAAAATTTCATTTATATCAATTATCTTTAAAAAATGCTAAAGAAAATCTTATTAAATATAATTTAATCCATAAATCAAAATTTCAACAAATGCAAGAATATATCGAACTTTTATCCAAATTTTTCCAAAAAAAAATTAATCATATTGAAGTTTTTGATAATTCACATTTATTTCAAAAATCTTTTGTATCGGCTATGATTGTTTTTAAAAATTTTAAATTTGATAAAAAATGTTATCGTAAATTTAATATAGACAAAGAATTTCAAGATGAATATCGTTCTTTTGAATATGTTTTGCAAAAACGTTATAAAAAACTTGTAGAAATGAAAGCCCCTTTACCTGATTTGATTTTAATCGATGGTGGCAAAGGACAATTTAATATTTGTTACAAAACTTTAAAAAAAATGAATTTAGACATTACATTAGGAGCGTTGAAAAAAAATAATAAACATCAATTAGAAGCTTTAATTACAAAAAAAGGAATTTTTTATTTCGAAAATAAAGATAAATTATTTCGTTTTTTATTACAATTAAGTACCGAAGTTCATCGTTTTACCTTATTATTTCATCAAAAAAAACAACAAAAAGAAATAAAAAAAATTTTATCTTATATCCCTAATTAGATTTAATAAAAATATTAAAAACTATTTAACATTTGAAAATAAAAAATTTAGAAAATTAAATATAATTTATAATATTTTTGTTAAATTATTCATTAAACTAATAAAAAATAAAAATTAAAATATAAGAAAGTACTATAATCAAATGAATAATAATCAAATAATAAAAATTAGAGGTGCTAAAGTTAATAACTTAAAAAATATTAATTTAGATATCCCTAAATTTAAATTTATTGTAGTGACTGGTATTTCAGGTTCTGGAAAATCTTCTTTAGTTTTTGGTACTCTATACCAAGAAGGTAAAAGAAAATATATAGAATCTCTTAATTTTTATTCTAGAAAATTTTTAGGAAATTTTGAAAAACCAGATGTCGATCAAATTGAAGGTTTATGTCCTGCAATTAACATTAAAAAAGGAATAATATCTTATAATCCACGTTCTACTGTCGGAACTATGACTGAAATTTATGATTACTTAAGTTTGCTTTATGCTAATATTTCTATTCCTCAAGATCCCGAAACTAAACAATCAATTAAAAATCAAAATTTAGAAGAAATTATGGAACAAATTTTAAAATTTGAACTAAATTCTAAAATTTTTATTTTAGCTCCGATTGTAGAAAAAGAGAAAGGAACACATCAAAAAATTTTAAAAAAATTTTTTAAAAAAGGTTTCGATTGTTTTATTATTGATCAAAAAAAAATATCATTAGAAAACGATTTCCCTTCACTAGAAAAAGATCAATATCATGATATTTATATCGTCATAGATCGTATTGAAATAAATAACAATAAAGAAAGATTATGTGATTCTTTAAATTTGGCTTTTTCTTTAGTTCCTGATAAGGTTTTTATTTCACAAGAGGAAAAAATTCACAAATTTTACCGTAATTATTATTCTTCTGAAAAAAATTTTATCATTCCGAAAAGAGAAATACGTTTATTTTCTTTTAATAATACTCATGGAATTTGTCAAAATTGTCAAGGTTTAGGAGTAAAAAATAAATTAGATCCGAATTTAATTATTTGTTTATATAAATCTATTAATGAAGGTGGTATCATTCCTTATTTTTACTATCAAAATGTATATTCTCAAATTCATGATTTAAAAACTTTTTGTCAACATAATAATATTGATATGGACACACCTTTAAAAAAATTAAATCCTAAATTATTAAACATTCTTCTTTATGGAAAAAAAGAAAACCTTAAAAATAATAACTTTGATCCTCTTAATTCAGGAGTTATCAATATTTTAGAACATTTTTATCATCAAAAAAATGATCCTAATAATATCAATTGGTTTATTAATTTTTTTGTTTCAGAACAAAAATGCGATTCATGTTCAGGAGCTCGTTTAAATGAAAAAGCTTTACTTTTTAAAATTCAAAATCATAATATTTATGAATTAAGCAAATTATCTATAAAAGAATTATTAGATTTTTTTCTTAATTTAAAATTGACAGATGAAGAAAAAAAAATTTCTGATTTAATTTTACAAGGAATAATAGATAGACTTCATTTTTTAAAAGATATTGGTTTAGATTATTTAACTTTAGAACGTTGTATTAAAACTTTATCTGACGGAGAAATACAAAGAATTAGATTAGCTAATCAAATCGGAGCTAAATTATCAGGTATTTTATATACATTAGATGAACCTTCTATCGGATTACATCCTAAAGATAATGAAAAACTAATTAAAGCTTTAAAAACAATTAGAAATTTAGGAAATACTTTATTAGTGATAGAACATGATCCGCAAACAATGTTATCCGCTGATTATTTAATAGAAATCGGGCCTCAAGCAGGAGAACAAGGAGGACAAATAATAGCCTATGGTACTCCTGAAGAAATTATTAAAAATAAAAAAAGTTTAACGGGACAATATTTATCTGGTGAAAAAATAATTAATGTGCCTAAAAAAAGAAATCCTATAAATCCTCAAAAAATAATCCAAATCAGAAATGTTTCCGAAAATAATCTTAAAAATATAAACGTTGATTTTCCTTTAGAAATTTTAACAGTCATCACAGGAGTTTCAGGTTCTGGAAAATCGACTTTATTAAATCAAATTTTAAAATCAAATATTCCAAAAAACAATTCTTACCATAAAAATGAAAATATTTCTAATACATTTTTGAATAAATATAATAGTATTAAAAAAATTATCAAAATTATTTCTTCTCCTATCGGAACAAAAACTAAAAGCAATCTAATTACTTATACAAAAATTTTTGATTATATTAGAAATTTATTCGCTTCAACTACAGAAGCTAAATTAAAAGGTTATACAAAAAGTCATTTTTCTTTTAATAATAAAAAAGGATATTGTGAACATTGTTCTGGATTAGGAATTAAAAAATTTAATATGAATTTTCTTCCTGATGTCTCTCTTAAATGCGCAAAATGTAAAGGCCAAAAATTCAATAAAGAAATATTAAAAATTAAATATAAAAATAAAAATATAGCCGAAATTTTAGATATGACAGTAAACGAAGCTTTAATCTTTTTTAATAATTTTACTTTTATCAAAAATCATTTTCAAATTTTAAAAGAAATAGGTTTAGATTATATACGTTTAGGACAAAATTTTAAAACTCTTTCGGATGGAGAATTACAAAAAATAAAATTAGCTAATGAATTTGCTAAAACAAATGTTAAAAATACCCTTTATATATTAGATGAACCTACTATAGGATTGCATAGCGAAGATGTTAAAAAATTAATCAAAATAATTCATCATATAATTAAACAAAAAGCGACCGTAATTATGATCGAACATAACTTAGATATAATTAAAAATGCTGATTATATTATCGATTTAGGGCCAGAAGGCGGAAATAACGGTGGATATATTATCGCTAAAGGAACTCCTGAAGAAATTATGCAAAAACCTCAAAGTTTCACAGGACAATATTTAAAAAAAAATTTAAATATAAAATAAATAATAAGGTTGAAATTATATGACATTCAAAATTAAAACTTTATATAAACCGAGCGGCGATCAACCTAAAGCTATCGAACAAATATTAACTAATTTTAAAAAAAATATTAAAGAACAAATTATTTTAGGCGCTACAGGAACAGGAAAAACCTTTGCCATAGCTAATGTAATTCAAAAATTAAATCAAAACACTTTGATTATTGCTCATAACAAAACCTTAGCAGGGCAATTATATAATGAACTAAAAGAAATGTTTCCTGATAATAAAATAGAATATTTTATTTCTTATTATGATTATTATCGACCAGAAGCTTATGTCGTTTCTAATGATACTTATATCGAAAAAACTTCTAAAATTAACGCTGAAATAGATCAATTACGCCATAGAACAATTAATTCTTTAATTTACGGAAAAAATATCATCGTTGTTTCTTCTGTTTCTTGTATTTACGGTATCGGAGATATTAACGATTATAAACTTTCTGTTCTTTATTTAGAAAAAAACAAAATATATTCTTTTAAACAAATTTTAAAACAATTAGTTGAAATGCAATATAAAAGAAATGATATAACATTTGATAGAGGTACTTTTAGAATTAGAGGCGGAACTTTAGACATTATTTTATCTGCTGAAACTCAACAAGGAATTAGAATTGTATTCGATAATGAAGAAATTGAAAAAATACAAATTTTTGATGTTCTTAAAGGAAATATTATTGAAAATTTAAAAAATGTAAGTATCTTTCCTGCTTCTCTTTATGTTACTAATAAAAAAAAATTAAAAGAAACTATTAAAAGAATTGAAGAAGAATTAGAAGAACGTATTGAATATTTTCAAAAAAAAAATCAATTAATTGAAGCGCAAAATATCGTAAAAAGAGTAACAAACGATATCGAGATGTTAAAACAAATAGGTTATTGTAATGGTATCGAAAATTATTCACGCCATTTATCTCTTAAAAAAGAAGGAGAACCACCTACAACTTTAATTGATTATTTTGGAAAAAATTTTTTGACTATCATTGATGAATCTCACGTTACTATTCCTCAAATAAAAGGAATGCATGCTGGTAATTATTCAAGAAAAAAAAATTTAATAGAACATGGATTTCGTTTGCCTAGTACTTTAGATAATAGACCTCTTACTTTTTCTGAATTTGAAAAAAAAATGGATAAAGTTATTTATTTATCAGCTACTCCAGGAAATTATGAAATAGATAAAAAAATTCCTATAATAGAACAAATTATTAGACCTACTTTCATTTTAGATCCGATAATAGAATTAAGACCTACTCAAAATCAAATTGAAGATTTATATTTGGAAATAAAAAGCAGAGCAGAAAAAAATGAAAGAACTTTAGTTACAACAATAACTATAAATATGAGCGAAGAATTAACTAATTATCTTAAAAAAATAGGAATTAAAGTAGCTTATCTTCATAGTGAAATTAAATCTTTAGAAAGAATGATTATTTTAAAAAAACTTAGAACTGGTGTTTATGATTGTTTAGTTGGAGTAAATTTATTAAGAGAAGGTCTAGATTTGCCTGAAGTATCTTTAGTAGCTATTTTAGACGCTGATAAACCTGGTTTTTTAAGAAGTGAAAAAAGTTTAATCCAAACTATCGGAAGAGCTGCAAGAAATATCCGCGGAAAAGTAATTATGTACGGCGATGAAATAACAAATGCAATGGAAACAGCTATTCAAGAAACTTTACGTCGTCGTCAAATCCAAGAAAATTATAATTTAAAACATAATTTGCAACCAACTATTATTCATAAAAATATAAAACAAACAACAGATATTAATAAAGATAAAAATGAAAATATTGAATCATTTTTATTTTCTGAAAAGCAATCTCCAAAAAATTATAGTTTAAAAAAACTCCAATCTTTAATGAAAAAAGCTTCTAAAAAATTAGATTTCGAAAAAGCGATGTTTTATAGAAATTTAATTCTTAAATTAGAAAAAGAAAAAAAACAAAAAGAATAGAATTTTTCAAAAATTATATTAAAAAATAAAATCATTTATGCCTTTTTATACATTATCATTATTATTTGATTATATTAAAAATATTAATAAATTTTTTTGTTATAATAACTTGGTATAGTAATCATAAAAATGAATATTAAAAAATTTTTATATAAGATTTTAAAATTCAAAGATTTAAAGATTTAAAGGTTTCATAAATGAATAAAATAAATAAAAATAATCAAAATATCAAAATAGCTTCGACATCAACTAGTTGTTTAGATTATTCTCCATATAAAAATCATAATATTGATTTAATTAGAATTAAAATTTTTGTCAATAATAAAGAATATATCGATGGCGAAAATATAACAGCTAAAGAATTTTATGATATATTAAATGAAAACAGTAATGTAGATGTAAAAACTTCTCAACCTTCTATCGGGGAATTAATATGTTATTTTAGAAATTTAGTTAAACAAGGTTATAAAAAAGCTTTTGTTTTAACTATTTCTCAAAAATTAAGTGGGAGTTATAATGTTGTTTGTCAAGCCCAAAAACAATTAAAAGACGAAATCGAAATTATCCCTTATAATACTAATACTGTTTGTTTTTCGGAAGGATATTTTGCTTTAGAAGCGGAACGTCTTTTTTCAGAAGGCGCCTCTGTTGAAAAAGTTATCAAACATTTAGATTTTTTAAAAGAAAACAATACTATCTTTTTTATCGTTAATTCTTTAACACAATTAATTAAAAATGGACGTTTAAACAAAACAAAAGGTTTTTTAGGTAGATTTTTCAGAATTAAACCTATTTTACAAGTTAACAAAAATGGAGAAATTATTTTAATTGAAAAAAAAATTTCTATGAAAAAAGCTTTTTTTTCTATTAGCGATAAAATCAAAAAATACACAAAAAATAAAAAATTTTTAATACATATTTTAAGTACTGGAAATAATCATATTAAAGATGAATTTAAACTTTTTTTGGAAAAAGAATTTCAATTAGAACAAATTATAGAAGTTCCTTCTACACCAGCTGTAGGTGCTCATGTAGGTAATAATGTTTTTGGAGTAGGTATCATAATTTTAAATTCTTGATAAAAAATATTAAGAAAAGGTTTTTTAATGAAAATTTACAACCAAAAAATTGAAAAAGCGCAAAAAATATTAAAAGAAATTAAAAAAAAAGGCTTCGAAGCTTTTATTGTTGGTGGAACTGTAAGAGATATAATTTTAAATATACCCGTAAATGATGTTGATATAACTACTAATGGTCGTTACGAAGAAATTTCTAAATTCTTAATTTGTCATAAAAAAAATATTAAATACGGTTCTTTTCAAATTATCTTTGAAAAAGAAAAATTCGAAACCACCACTTATAGAAAAGAAGGACCTTATTTAGACCATAGAAATCCTTCTTTTGTTGAATTCATTTCGGATATTAAAGAAGATTTAAAAAGACGTGATTTCACTATTAATGGTTTTTTAATGAATGAAAACGGAGAAATCATTGATTATATGAATGGTTTTAATGATTTAAACAAAAAACAAATAAAAACTATTGGCGAACCGTATCAAAAATTAACAGAAGACGCTTTAAGAATGATGCGTATTTTCACTCTTCAAGCGAAATCTAATTTCGAAATTGAAATCGAAACTAAAAAAATTTTAAAAAAAAATATTTTTTTATTAAATAAAATACCGCTTCAAGAAATAATTAAAGAATTAAAAAAAATAACAAAACAAAAATTCTTTCAAAAAGCTCTTATATCTTTAAAAGAAACTAATGCTATTTCTTTTTTGAAAGAATTTAAAGAAAGTATTCTTTATATAATTAAAGAAAATTTAACAAAAATGAATCCAGAATTATTTTTAGATTTATCTTTTATTTTAAATCATAATATAATAAATTCTTTTCCATTCAGTAAAAAAGAAAAAAAAAGATTTAAAAAATTAATTTCATTATATAAATTACCAACCGAATATCCACTTTTAACAAATTAAAAATTTTATATTATTAAAAAAGGTACCAAATATGAATCAAAACTTATTTTTAAAAAATAAAAAAATAGGTGATACAATTGAATTTATCGGAAAAATAACTAGTATTAATAAAGGGGAACATTTTTTTAATATTGATCTTTTATTAATAGAAGATTTTGTTATTAATATAAAAATAAAACCATCATTTCCGACACCCGAAAAAGAAAAAATTTATTTTTTTAAAACAAAATACAAAGAAAAAAATGAAAAAAATATTTTATTATGTGAAGAATATGATATCATTGAAAATGTTTTAAATTTAGAACAAGTCTTTGATTATTATAAACACTTTTTTAAATGTTCTCCACTTTCTTTCCATACAATCGATAAAAAAATAAATAATTTTTTATCTAAGATTCAAAATCCTATTTTAAAAAAAATAACTCATAATTTATATTCTAAAAATAAGATAAAATTTTTAATTTCTCCAGCGGCTTGTAAAATGCATCATGATTATTACGGAGGTCTAAGTTATCATACTCTTAATATGTTGAATATATCTCATCATTATGTCGCGATATACCCTTTTTTAAATCAAGATTTATTAAATTGTGGAATTATTCTTCATGATATGGCGAAAATAATAGAATTTGATTTTTTATCCAAAACTTATACAAAAAAAGGAAAATTATTAGGACATTTAATCTTAGGAGTTAATTATGTTCATGAAGAAGCTCTTTTGCTAGGATTTCAAGATAAAGAAGAAATTTTGCTTTTAAAACATTTATTAATTTCTCATCATGGTTTATTACAATATGGCGCCGCTAAAGAACCACAAATCGGAGAAGCTCTTTTATTATGGTATTTAGACGATATAGATGCTAAATTAAATACTTTAAATGAAAACATAAAAGAAACTGAAAAAGGAGAATTTACTGAAAATTTATCTGTTATAAAAGGAAGATCATTTTATAAACCTAATTTATAATATAATTGTATATATTTTTTATTAAAAAATATTTTTATTTTATATATTTTAAAAATTTTATAAAAATAAAAAAAGAAAGGTTACATAAATTAAAATGTCTCAAAACCAACCAAATATAGATTTAAATTCTGTGATCAATCAAAATAAAATAGTTCTTGTCGATTTTTTTGCTCCTTGGTGTGGACCTTGCCAAAGATTAATGCCTGTTTTGAATAATTTTGAAAAACAAAACCCTGATATAGAGGTAATCAAAATTAATGCTGATTTACATAAAAATTTTATTCATGAATATAATGTAAGAAGTTTTCCTACTTTAGTATTATTCAAAAACGGAAAAGAAATCAAAAGACAAACTGGTTATTGCACTCACGAGGATTTAATATCTTTTTGTCAAATAATCTAAATAAAAATAATTTTTTTAACTAAAAAAGAAAGAAAATATAAAAATTATCATGAACGGTTTCTTTTTAATTCACAAAGAAAAAAATATGTCATCTCATGATGTTATTTATTTAATAAAAAAAAAATTAAATCTTAATAAAATAGGACATACAGGAAGTTTAGATCCGATGGCAGAAGGTCTCTTGATTGTTTTGATAAATAAAGCTACTAAGTTAGCTTTTTTATTTGAAAATTTAGATAAAACATATCAAGGGAGTATTCTTTTTAATAAAAATTTTGATACTTTAGACGTAACAGGGAAAATCATTGAAACAAAAAAAAATATTTTGTCAATAGAAGAAGTTGAAAAAAGTTTCCTTTTCTTTATTAAAAAAAAATATTTACAAGTTCCACCTATGTATTCAGCTATAAAAATTAAAGGAAAAAAAATGTATAATTTGGCAAGAAAAAATATACAAATTGACATTCCTGCTAGAAAAGTTCATATTAAAAAATTAAAAATAACATCTTCTTTCGAAAATGATTCAATCGATTTCGAAACTAAAGTATCAAAAGGAACCTATATAAGAAGCTTAGCTAGAGATATTGCAGTTCGAATGAATACCTACGGTGCATTAAAAAAGTTAACAAGAACTAAAATAGGTTCTTATAATTTAAAAAAAGCTCAAAATATTAATTCGGTTGATTTTAAAAATTTAATCGATGTTAAAATATTATTTAAAAAAACACAAAAAATTATTTTAAATGATTATTTAATTAAATTAGTTAAAAATGGTGTTTTATTAGATGAAAGACAAATTTTGACCACAAAATCATTTCTTGTTTTAGATCAAAATCAAAATTGGATTGCTTATTACCAACCAATACAAAAAAATAAATATTATCCAAAATATTTTTTTTGACAAAATATATAAAAAATAAAAAACCAGTTAATAAACAACTGTTTTTTTATAATTTTAATAAAATTTAAATTTTATTAAAAAAGAAACATAAATAAAAAGAAAACTATATTAAGAACTTTCTTTTTGTTCTTTTAATTAAATATAAAGGAATTAATCGCAATATTTATCTAAATTATATTTTAGAAATTTTATATTTAATTATTTTTTCGTTAGTTAAATAATATAATTTTTTTTGTTAAATATTATTTTGTGTTAATTTTAAAATATATACCACTGTTCTAAATTTTTGTAAATGAATTCATTTTTAATACCGAAAAGACTAGTTAAAAAAAACTAGTCTTTTTTTGTTTTTAGTGAAAAGAGATTTTAAAAATATTCAGAGTTTAAAAAAACATTTTACATTTTTTTATAACACTACGCAATTTCAACAAAAAGGAGAATATTATGCAAAACCAAGAAAATCAAGTTAACATTTTCGACGTTACTACGAACTGCCCCCACTATTTCATCAACAACAATTAATTTTAATTATTAACTAAGTTTAACTTAATAAGTTAAACTTTTTTTATTTTATTAAAATTAATTTCAATTTTTTTGTTAATCAACGAAAAAAAGAAATAATAAAATATTAAAAAATATAAATTTAAAAAAACAAAAAACCAACTCAGAAAAAATTTGCAAGCGGTTTTTAAATAACAAACATAAGGTCTTTTTGAAACAACAATTCCATTATTAAACCGAAACAACAAAGAACAAATGTTTCAACAAAAAAAATAAAAAACAATTTCAAATCAAAGGAGTCGAAAAATGAAAAATAAAATTAAAAAAATAGAACAAAAATCAAAAATTTAAAACAACAAAAAAACAAAAATTAAACAAAAAAATCACAATTTTAGAAAAATATTATATAATTAAAATAATTAAAATAATTAAAATAAAGGGGTTGATAATGTGAGTAACGATCAAAACGATCAAATTAATATTTTAGATGTTGGCAATTATATCGTTGAAAAAACTATAGAATATCCTTGTTTTTTAAAAGCAAAAAATAAAAAAGACAGAGAAGATCCTAGACATGGATTGTTTATTTTTGATAATTATATTTTATCAAAAATAATTTATTACATCTACGTTACCTCTTTATTACAAGACAAACCTATTTTTAGCAATGAGCATTTATTTGCTTCTATGTATGGCACAATATTTCCAAAAGTTATTGAAAATTACAGTATGCCAGATGGTTATTATGTTGTGAAAGGTTCGACTAATGGAGACAGCAATAAATTAACCCCAGAAAATAAAAAAATGATTGATAGTATTATAAAATTTATTAGTATTCGAATGAAAAATCAAAAAGAATTTATTGATATTAATCGCCAACAACGCGCATATTTTAAAACTAGATATCCCATTAAAGAAATGAAAGAAAAAACAAAGGATAAATTAGAATTTACTGAAAAAGAATTTGATGATATGAACAACCCAATGAAAAAAATAATAACAGACGAACTTATAAAGGAATGTTTTAAAAAAGAAAAAAATATTTTTTCTATTGACGAAGATTGTCGTTATAAACACATACCTAAATATTTCAATTCTAGAACAGCATATTACTTTCCAAAAGGATTAAAATTAGTAAGTAATTTTAAATTTACCGAAATATAATTAAAAAATATTTTATAAAATTTTCTTTAATTTAAGTATTATTATTAATAATTTTAAGGAAATGATAATTATGAAATTTAATTATGAAAACACAGTTAAAGCTATCGACGAAATTATCCTAGAATGCTCTTTTTATATTAATAAATGGAGTAAAGATTTAAGAAAATTAAAAGAAGATGGTTTTCGTAATATTTTTTCTATTTCTTTAAATATGAGATTAAATCGTAACGGGAAGAAAAACATATATACAATTAGTAACGAAGCTTTGTTTTGGGGTGGAAAAACAGATATTTCTGTTCAAACCGGAGAAGATTTTCAATTTATATATATTATAGAAGTTAAAATTTATACAAGCAAGAAAGATATTGAAAACGCTTTTCATCAAATTTCTGAATATATTGGTAATGGTAGACATGCTTCGATTATTATAATTGACAAAGAGAGAAAAAATGGTGAATTTAATAAAAACTATGAAAAAATTAAAACATATTTTAAAAAAAACAAAAAATTCAAAATTTTAGAAACAAATGAAACAAATGAAACAAATGAAACAAATGAAACAAATGAAACAAATGAAACAAATGAAACAAATGAAACAAATGAAACAAATGAAACAAATGAAACAAATGAAACAACAAAAAAATTGGAATTATATTTTCATTGTGACGAAAATATTAAATATAAAATTTTTTTTTATTACGTTAATTTTTATGGCAAACAAATGAACGAACCGCATAAAACAACAAACGATTATGAAAATACTGAACCAATAAAAGTTACTAGCGAACAAATTAAAGTCATAAAAAACTATATTTTAGGAATACATGATAATAAAATTTCAAAACAAAACATTACTAGAAAAGATAAATATTTGCATAAAATATATAAAAATCAAACAAATTCTTTAGAACATACAAAAAAACATATTTCTAATTTAGAAGATAAGTTAGAAAAAAATGTCGAAAGACAAAAAGAAATACAAACAAAAGACAAAAAAATATTAAAAAAAATTGAAGACGCAAAAGTAAACGATTTTGTCAAAAAACAAAAAGAAATACAAACAGAAGACGAAGAAATATTAAAAAAAATTACAGACGCAATAGAAGAATATGTAGAAATTTTATATTTAGAAGATAAAAAAGAAGATAAAAAAACTAAAAAATAATTAATTCGAACGACAAAATAAATTAAAAAAAATTTTCGGAGTTTTTTATTTTTTTACTAAAAAGAGGTTTTAAAAATATACAGTATTAAAAAAACATTTACATTTTTTTATAAAACTGTGGAAAAATGATGTTTGTTACTTTATTATTATAAATTAATAATATTAAAATAATAAAAATTAACTAAAAAAAACAAGTTAACACTTAGTAAATTAATTTTACTGAAAATTAAAATTGTTTTTTTGTATACACTAAGATTAACAGTATTTTTTTTCAAAATTACTAGGGATTAAAAAATTTAAAAAATATAAGAGGAAGAGTTTTTATACATTAAATAAGTTAATTTTAATAGATTAAAATTAAAGAAATTATTGAAATAAATTTAATCTATGAGAAAAATCGCGTTTAACCCTAAAATATCGACAAAAATTAACTACTTTAATAACACAAATATTTACAGATTAAGTATTAAAATATATGAAAAAAAGAAATATCTTCTGAATACAAAATGAGTTATTAAAACAATGTATAAAATGAATAGTAACAATTTTTATCAAAAACCAAAAAAATCAACAATATATACTACTCAATTTGTTTCAAATTATATTTATGATATTTTACATAAAATAATTCCACAGAGTTATATTTTCGACCTTTGCGTAGGAAAAGGATTCATTGTTTTGAAAAGAATAGGTATAATCGAATAAAGGAAAATAAAAAAACAAATGAAAGATTGACTGAAAAACGCGCCACAAACCATTATGTCAACAACAACAAAAATTAATTTAAATTAGTAACTAAGCTCAACTTAATAAGTTGAGTTTAGTTTTTTTTAAAAAAAACTATTTTAATTTTTTTGTTAATTTAAAAAAACAAAAAATATGGATGCATACAAAATAGTCCAAATTTCACGTAATCAACCACCACAATATTTTACTTTTCATTATTATCTTTATAAGGAAAATGCGAATAGTGCGATATAATGAATCTTTTAATTTTTTCGCAAATAAATCAATAATTCTTTTTTCTGTTTTTAAAATTCCTGTTTTTATAAAATCTTCAAAACAAAATATGTCTCTGATAATAAATCTTGACGTTCAATAAATCTAGGTGCATAAATGATTTTTTTATTGATAATACTTTTAACACCGTTGTTTTTTATTAATAATAAAAATAAATCCATTTTGTTTTTTTGTTAGTATTATTAAAACAATTTTCTAAATTTTTTTGTATTTCTTGTTCTAATTTTTGTTGTTGTTTTTCAAATTCTAAATTATTCATATTTCATTTTCTTTTTTGTTGGTTAACAAAAAAGTCGAAATTGTTTTAATAAAATAAAAAAAGTTTAACTTACTCAGTTAAACTTAGTTAATATTTTAAATTAAATTATTGTTGATGTAAAATGGGGTTTAGTTCGTTAAATTTAACATCTTATTTTGAATAAATTAATCTAAATTAATAGTACTATTTCTTTATTTTAATTAAAAATATTTATAAAAATTAATAATTTTTATTAAAACATTTTTTAAATAAGAGAAAATTATTAATTATTTAAAAAAATATAACCCAGTCAAATAACTGAGTTATATAATTAGTAATTTATTTAAATAAATTTAAATTAAATTTATTTTATAATTTTATTTTTATAATCTTTTAAAGATAATGAAATTTTGCCCCTATTATTAATTTCGATACATTTAACAAATAATTGATCGCCTACATTTAAAACATCTTCTACTTTGGCTGTTTTTTTATTATCTAATTGACTAATATGAATAAATCCTTCGATTCCAGGACAAATTTCAGCTACTGCTCCAAAAGATTGACCTTGTTTATCATTTAAAATCCTTAAAATAGTTACTTTAAAAACTTCGCCTACTTTAATTTCTTTAACTAAATTTAAAATATAATTAGCTGTTTTTCTAACAATATCAATATTATTATGAGTTATAAAAATATTTCCATCTTTTTTAATATCTATTTGAACATTATCATGTTTTTCGATAATTCGAGAAATTATTTTTCCACCTGTTCCTATTATATCCCTTATTTTATCAGTTCTAACACGAATAACTTTAACTTTAGGAGCGAAAGTAGAAACTTCATCATTATGTTTAGGAATAACGGTTCTCATTTGTTTTAAAATTTCTATTCTTCCTAAACGTGCTTTTTCTAAAGCTTCTTTTAAAATATCGAAATTAATACCTTTTTGTTTTATGTCCATTTGCAAAGCAGTAATTCCTTTTTGAGTTCCAGATATTTTAAAATCCATATCCCCTTCTTTATCTTCAAAACCTTGGATATCAGTTAAAATAACGTATTCTTTTTCATCTAAAAACAATCCCATAGCTATTCCTGCGACAGCTTGTTTTAAAGGAACACCTGCATCCATTAAAGCCATTGAAGCTGCACAAATAGTAGCTTGTGAAGAAGAACCGTTAGATTCTAAAATCTCTGAAACTACTCTAATAGAATAAGGAAATTCTTCTTCTGAAGGCAAAAGATAAAATAATGCTTTTTCAGCTAAAATTCCATGACCAATTTCTCTTCTAGAAGGTGCTATATACCTTCCTATCTCGCCAACAGAATAAGAAGGAAAATTATAATGCAAAATAAAACGTTTTTCTTCTTCTTCTGTTAAATCATCAATTGTTTTACTTTCTCTTAAGGACCCTAAAGTAACAACAGCTAAACTTTGTGTTTGCCCTCTTGTGAAAAGAGCTGATCCATGAGTTCTAGGTAACAAACTTATTTGACTTTCGATTTTTCTAATTTCGTCTAATTCTCTACCGTCAATTCTTTTTTTATCTTGAATAGTCATTTTTCTAAATTCTTGACCTAATAAATCATAAAAAATATCTTCTATATGATGAAAATTTTGTCTATCTTCTGATAAAAAATCATTATTATTTTGATATTCTACTAATAATTTTTCTTTTAATTGATCAATAATATTTTTAAATGATTTAGAATCATTTTTATTCTTTGAATTTATATCTAAAATATTTTTTATTTGAATTCGATATTTTTTTTCTATTTGATTGTATAATTCTTCATTACAATAAGATTCTGCTAAAAGCTGTTTTTGAGGATTAATTTTTTCTTTAATTTCATCTTGAAAAAAACAAAGTTTTTTAATAATTTCATGACCATAAATCATAGCTTCTAATAAAACTTCTTCTGTTGTTTCTTTACAAACAGCTTCTATCATATTTAAACTGTTTTTAGTACCTGCCAAAATCAATAAAAAATCTGATTTTTCTCTTTGTTCTGAATTAGGATTAACAATAAATTCATTATTAATTTTTCCTATACATACTCCTGCTACAGAATCTATATAAGGGATATCTGATATTAATAAAGATAAAGAACTTGATAAAATAGCAAATATTTCATTATTGCCATCGTAATCACTACTTAAAATAGTATTCACTATCTGAACTTCTTTTTTAAATTGTTTAGGGAATAAAGGTCTTAAGGTTCTATCTATCAAACGAGAATTTAAAACCTCATGATCAGACGGTTTACCTTCTCTTTTAGCAAAACTACCAGGTATCTTTCCTACGGCATAAAGTTTTTCTTGATAAACAACTGTTAAAGGGAAATAATTTAAAACTGTATCTTTTTTACTAGAAACTACTACAGTTAAAATAACACTATTATTATAACGAAGTAATACCGAACCATTAGCTTGTTTAGCTAATTTATTTATTTCAACAGTTAATAAATTATTTTCAAAAACAGTTTTAAATATTTGTGAATTCACTAAAGATTCCTTTTTTTCTAATAAAAATATAAAACTATTATTTAAAATAAAATAATTTATATAAAAAATACTTTTATATTTTTATTACTGTATGGCGCCTATACTAGGGCTCGAACCTAGGACCCTCTGATTAACAGTCAGATGCTCTACCAACTGAGCTATATAGGCCTTTTATAAATAAAATGGTAGAGGATGAGGGACTTGAACCCCCGACTTTCTGCTTGTAAGGCAGACGCTCTCCCAACTGAGCTAATCCTCTTAAAGTAAACCTTGGCAAATCCTATTTTTGCTTTTGAAATCAAAAACTATCTTCAGGTTAAAAGGACTTAACTGCTGTATTCGGAATGGGAACAGGTGTTTCCCCTTTTATTAATTACCAAGGTTCTTTCAAAACTAGATAAACACAACCTTTTTAATTCTTCTTAAAATCAAAGTCAATGGATCTATTAGTACTAGTCAGCTGAAAAGATCACTCTTCTTACACCTCTAGCCTATCTACCTGATAGTCTTTCAGGGATCTCATAGGGAAATCTCATCTTAAAGGAGGCTTCACACTTAGATGCTTTCAGTGTTTATCCTTTCTATACATAGCTACTCAGCTATGGCTCTGGCGAACCAACTGAAACACCAGCGGTATATCCATCCCGGTCTTCTCATACTAGGGACAGCTCTTTTCAAATTTCCAACGCCCACGACGGATAGAGACCGAACTGTCTCACGACGTTCTGAACCCAGCTCGCGTTCCGCTTTAATGGGCGAACAGCCCAACCCTTGGAACCTTCTCCAGCTCCAGGATGCGATGAGCCGACATCGAGGTGCCAAACCGCTTCGTCGCTGTGAACGCTCGGAAGCGATAAGCCTGTTATCCCCAGGGTAGCTTTTATCCGTTGAGTTACGACCCTTCCATGCGGTATCGTAAGATCACTAAGTCCGACTTTCGTCTCTGCTCGACTTGTAGGTCTCGCAGTCAAGCTCCCTTATGCCTTTACGCTCTCTAAATGATTTCCGACCATTTTGAAGGAACCTTATGAACGCCTCCGTTACTCTTTAGGAGGCGACCGCCCCAGTCAAACTGCCCACCAAACACTGTCCCTCGTAATACACTTACGTAGGTTAGAACATAAAAAATTAAAGGGTGGTATCCCAAAGGTGACTCCCTTTAAACTAGCGTCTAAAGTTCTCCGTCTCCCACCTATTCTGTACATTAATTTCTCAAACTCAATATTAAGCTACAGTAAAGCTCCATGGGGTCTTTTCGTCCTGTCGCGGGTAATCGGCATTTTCACCGATAATTTGATTTCACCGAGACTCTTGTTGAGACAGCGCCCAAATCGTTATGCCTTTCGTGCGGGTCGGAATTTACCCGACAAGGAATTTCGCTACCTTAGGACCGTTATAGTTACGGCCGCCGTTCACTGGGACTTCAATTCAATGCTTCGGTTTAACCCTGACATCTCCTCTTGATCTTCCAGCACCGGGCAGGCATCAGCCCCTATACATCACCTCACGGTTTAGCAGAGACCTATGTTTTTGATAAACAGTCGCTTGGGCTTCTTTTCTGTGACTTTTGCTTTTTACACAAAAGTTCTCCTTATCCCTAAGTTACGGAGCAATTTTGCCGAGTTCCTTAACAAGAGTTTTCTCGCGCGTCTTAGTATACTCTACCTACCCACCTGTGTCGGTTTGCGGTACAGGTAAAAAAACAATTAACCCTAGAAGCTTTTCTTGAAAGTATGACATCGGTCATCTTACCTTCGAATCTCATTTTTTGGAATAAGAAAACGGATTTACCTGTTTTCTCAAACTCGATCCTTCAACCCTAATCCATATAAAGGGCATGCCTAGCCTTCTTTGTCCCTCCATCAGTTGTTTTTTTAGTGCAGGAATATTCGCCTGCTTGCCATCGACTACGTATTTCTACCTCACCTTAGGACCTGACTAACCCAGGGCGGACGAGCCTTCCCCTGGAAACCTTGGGTTTTCGACGGATAGGATTCTCACCTATCTTTTCGTTACTTACACCGGCATTCTCACTTCTGATCTCTCCACCACTGCTTCCGCTATGGCTTCACTGATATCAGAACGCTTCCCCTACCATATTTAACATTCGTTAATATCCGTAGCTTCGGTATAATGTTTGAGCCCCGATAAATTTTCGGTGCGAAGTCATTAGACTAGTGAGCTATTACGCACTCTTTAAAAGATGGCTGCTTCTAAGCCAACTTCCTAGCTGTTTTAACGTCTTCACTTCCTTTTCCACTTAACATTAATTTTGGGACCTTAGCTGACGGTCTGGGCTCTTTCCCTTTTGACTATGGACCTTATCACCCACAGTCTGACTGCTGATTGTTTTTTATGACATTCGGAGTTTAATTAAGATCAGTACTTCGAGGTGAAGCCATCACTTATTTAGTGCTCTACCTTCATAAAAACTATTAATCAACGCTAGCCCTAAAGCTATTTCGGGGAGAACCAGCTATCTCTGAGTTCGATTGGAATTTCACCCCTAGCCACAAGTCATCCAAACACTTTTCAACGTGTCCTGGTTCGGTCCTCCATTTAGGATTAACTAAACTTCAACCTGCTCATGGCTAGCTCACTTCAGTTTCGGGTCTATGACATACAACTAAACGCCCTTTTAAAACTCGCTTTCGCTACGGCTCCGTTCCTTAAAACTTAACCTTGCTCTATATCATAACTCGCCGGTTCATTCTGCAAAAGGCAAGCCATCACTCATTAACGAGCTCTGACTAATTGTAGGCATACAGTTTCAGGATCTATTTCACTCCCCTCTCGGGGTTCTTTTCACCTTTCCCTCACGGTACTAGTTCACTATCGGTCACTAAGAAGTATTTAGCCTTAGGAGATGGTCCTCCTGTCTTCCAACAAGATTTCTCGTGTCTCGCCGTACTTTGTAGGATACTCTAGATAAAAAGTTTTCCCTTACAGGACTGTCACCTTCTTTGGTGTTTCTTTCCAGAAACTTCAAGTTGCTTTTTATTTTGTAACTAGTTAATAGTATCCAAGGCTCTTCCGCGTTCGTTCGTCACTACTAGCGGAATCGTTATTACTTTCTTTTCCTGCAGTTACTTAGATATTTCAGTTCACTGCGTTCCCTTTTTGATTTTACAATCAAAAAACTACAATTTTACTGTAGTAGGTTGCCCCATTCGGAAATCCATGGATCTTCATTTATTTACAACTCCCCATGGTGTATCGCCGTTAATTGCGTCCTTCATCGGCTCTTAGTGCCAAGGCATTCACTGTACGCCCTTACTTTCTTCAAATTTAATTGAATTAAGCAAATCATGTTTATCTACTTTTCAAAGAACTTTCTTCGAAGTAAATATTTTCCTGATATAAAATTGGTGGGCCTAAGTGGACTCGAACCACCGACCTCACGCTTATCAGGCGTGTGCTCTAACCAACTGAGCTATAGGCCCTTTGGTCTTTTATATAAGAGAAACACTTTTTTTT
>NZ_JAHRHX020000046.1:0-4552 GCF_020312115.2 Candidatus Phytoplasma sp. AldY-WA1 | reverse complement strand
CTAATTTAAATATAAAAAAACCAAACTAAAAAATTAATTTAGTTTGGTTTTTTTATTATTTTTTTTTTGGGGTCGCACTGTTATAATTTTTTGTAAATAAATTTATTTTTAATACCGAAAAGAATAGTTAAATCAAACTAGTCTTTTTTGTTTTTAGTGAAAAGAGGTTTTAAAAATATGCAGTGTTAAAAAAAGTATTTATATTTTTTTATAACAGTGCTCACTGTGTTATTAAATTAAAAGTTGTTAATGTTTTAGGGTTCAGTTCGCTTCTTTCTTATTTAGATTGGTTTTTTGTATTTTGGTTTATTTTTTTAATGTTTAACGTTTTTTTTGTTTATAGTAAAAAAACAGCTGTTTTAGTTGAGTGTAATTAGTTAGTGATTTGGTAAATTTTTTTTAATTCGTCAATTATGGTTTTTTCGTTATTACTTTTTAATGTTTCAAATTCTTTATCTAATTGTTGTTTGGTTTTTTCAACGCTTTTTAATATGTTGCCATATTGTTTTTTGTCTTCATCTTCAATTTCTCTTTGTATATAAATTATTCGTTGAATAATTTCCGTACGTTCGTTTTGTAATTGGTTGAGTTCTTTTTGTAATTGTTGACGTGTTTCTGCATCTGGTGCTGTAGGGAATTCATCTTTTTTTCGTTGGATTTTTTCATTATATTCTTTTGTTATTCCTTTTTTAAATTGAAGTTCATTATTTAGATTATTTATATTTTTTAGTTTGTCTTGAATTTCAACAATGATTTTTTCATATCCATTAATTCTTAATTGACTTTCTTGTATTGTCGATTTAATTGGTGTTTTTATTTCTTCAATTTTAGTTTTTTCGTTTGGATTTAGATTGCTTGGTAATAAATTGTCATCTAATGATAAAATGTAATTTTTTATTTCGTCGAATCTAGTTTGTGAAATAGGGATTTGGGATTTTACTTTATCTTTTTCTTTAGCTAATTGTTCTTTTATTTCATAAAATTCTATAGCTAATTCTGCATCTGTTTTTTCTTTTTTTTCTAAATCGATCAATTGATTATTCAAGATACAAATGTTTTGTTCGATATATTTACATTTTTCCTTAATTTCTTTAATTTTATTTTCATTTTCTTCTAAATGTTTTTCGACTCTTTCTTTTTCTTCTTTAGTTAAATCAAGAGAATCCTGTAATTCTTTTATTTCTTCTTTGACTTTATTTGCCGCAGTATATAGGTCTGAATTTAGTCCATCATAATTTTTTAAAAGATTATCATATTGTTTAAGTTTTTCATCTAAATGAACTACTGTTTTAGCTGCGTATTTAGAAGATGGTTCTCTTTTAGTTAGATAGACAAAAGCTATTAATAATGCAATTATTATTGCAATTGAAATAATAATTTTCTTTAATGAAAATTTACACATTCCATAAATTAGAAATATAATAGGTATAATTGATATAAGTAAAAATATAGTTTTATAATGTTTAAAAAATAACATTGTTATTGAGATCATATTTCATTTCCTTTCTTTTTTGATTTTTTTTAAAATTAGTATGACTTTTTTTTATTTAGTTTGTTTACTGAGCAGTGATTAGGTTTTGTTTGTGTTGCTGCGGTTTGATATATGCGTAGTTGTTTTTTAAAAAAAACAACTACGGAATATAGTAAAATTATTTAGATTGAGATGTTAATTCTTTTTCTATTTGATTTAACACATCAATGTTTGGTGAAATGATCATCTTGTATGCTTGTTTTAAATCATCTTTGTTAATTACTTTTCTTTTATCTTCACCAGTTCCACGGTTTCTTGCGAATACGCTGACTGCTGTTTTTAAAAGGTTTTCGAGTGTACGATTTGCTTTTAAAAATTCTTGTTCTTTTGGCAAGCGCTCTAATGATTCGTTAATAACATTGAATAAATAATCTTCTGACGCATAACAGTATGGATTATTACGTTTTTTGATTAAGAATTCTAACATTTTTTTACGTTCTTCTTTGTTTCCTGGTTTAACTTCGATATTGTAAGTGAATCTTGATTTGATAGCTTCGTCGATTTGTTCGATGTGATTTGTTGCGCCGATGACGAAGATTGGTTCACTTGGATGGTTGTCAGCTGATGTCATTTCAGTTTTGAATTGGTTGACAACGTTGGCAATTTCAGAACCAGCTTCCAATGATGTTAAATCAGCAAAAATAGTTTCACATTCGTCTAAAAATATAATTGCTCCATTTGGTTCTATTTGTTCTTTACCATTTATTATTGTTCGGTGTGATACTGTACCATTTTTTTTCGCCGTTTTCTTTCCAGCTGCTTCTCTTGCTGCTGCAAATAAGTCTTGGACCATTTGTGGTGCAAGTCCTTTGTATTTTTGAGAGAAGATAGAACTACTTACTTCGAAAAATGGTAAATTTGTCTCTTTTGCTAATGCGCGTGCTAATGTTGTTTTACCAGTACCAGGACATCCGTACATTAAGATTCCTAATGGTGCTTCGACATCACCGATTCCTTCATAATTTGATTTATTTTTTAAGTAATCTAAGAATCCGTCACACGCTGTTAATTCTTCTTTAAATCCAATTAATTTGTCAAATGATAAAAATTTCCTAGAATCGGATGGTTGGAAATCGTATGCTGGTCCTTCGTCATCACCTGATTGTGTTAAATTATCAGCCCTATTTGATGTGTTGTTTGCTGATAATGATTGTAATAATTGTGCTTCTTTTTTCTTTTCTAGTTCATTAATTTTGTATTCAAACATTTTTAATTTTTTTGAATTATTCGTTTCAATATGGGTAATTGCATCATGATGTATGTAAATAAAAATTGACATAATACAAATCATGAAAAATAATAAAAAACTAAAATAATGTAAAAATTTTGATTGTGTTTTTGTTTCTGTTATAAAGTTTGTTTCTTTGTTTGTTAACATAATTTTTTTTCCTTTTTTTGATTTTTTTTTGTTTTTTTTAAAAATTTGATATGGTTTTTTTAGAATTAAAGAAAATCTTCTAATTCTTCACCAGTTAATTTGTATTCTTGTTTTAATTCTTCGGTTAATATTTCGAGTTTTGCTTAAACATCATCCATAAAATCATTAAATTTTTCGTCTATTTCATAAAGAAAATCATTTAAACAATCGGTAATATTAATTTTACAATGATATGTCATTGCACACTGTTATAAATTTTTGTAAATAAATTCATTTTTAATACCGAAAAGACTAGTTAAAAAACTAGTCTTTTTTGTTTTTAGTAAAAAAATAAAATACTCAGCCATACCATGTCGTTAAACTGTTAAATTAAGAACAATTTTATTTTTCTTTTTTATTTATTTATTTGAATAAAAAAAGAAAGGAGAAAATTTTTGAAATTAAGATAAAAATAAAAAACAAAATTAAAAAACAAGAATTAGTCATTAAAAATGAATTAAAAAAACATTTACAATTTTTTATAACAGTACATTGATTCATAAAAAGATTCAAAACGTCCTCGTTCATTAATTTCGAGAGTTGTATATGTTAAATCTTTTAATCTGTTGGTGTTTGACTTTCATTTTGATTCAATTTTAGATCTATAATTGAAGTTGGTTGAATTCCGTTAGTTCTCAATTCTACAATTATAATTGGTGTATTCGTTGTCGTTGGTGTTGTTTCAGATTTTGGACCGAATATTCCTATAACAAAAACTGTTATTAGTAAAACAAACATTATTAAAGTTAAAATTTTTAATAATGCATCATAAAAACGAATGAATTCCTGAAGTCATACAAAGTCAGAAATGATGTCGGTTAATTGAACGAAAAGAACAATTAATTACAACAAACATTAAAGCGAAATGAGACGAATTAACTAGTCAAGAAAAAGGATTAATTAATTTTATTAGTAGTAATTTAAATCAATCTCAAAAAGGATTTTTAAAATTAAAATTAATTTAAATCTTAAATAAATTAAGCGTTGCTATTTGTGGTTGGAGTTTGGATGATATCTTGTGTTCCTTCGAACGATTGGCCTTGAGAATTAACTAATTCATATTCAACAATAACTGTTATTTCGTTTAAATCTTTTAAATCACCATCAGCGAAATCTCTTTGTTGTGTTTCAACTGTGATTTTGTAGTCTTGGTCTGCAACTATTTGTTTACGGCTTGCGTCGCTATAAGTTTCACCATTGATTTTAAGTTGTGAATTAAATAATTCACCTATTTTATTATTTTCATTATTTTTATATTTCAATGTTGTTTTCAAAAACATCTTTGTTTCAATTCTTTTTCCATTGCTTTCAAGTTTTCCATTAAAAGTGTGGATTACTTTATGTGTGTCATTATTTGAATCTAACATTGGATAGTCAATTGGAATTAAAAGTTTGTTAACTGAGGGATCTTTTGTTTGAGATTCTGTAACAATTAATCTAGCCAATTTATTCTGAACTTTTACTTTATGTTCTTTTGTCTGTGAGAAATATTTAGATATAGCGAATGCGATACCACAAGTTGTTAATACAACTCCAATAAAAATTAGTCCTATTTTTGTTTTACCATTATATTTTTTAAAAAAATTCATAAATCTAATTTCCTT
>NZ_JAHRHX020000045.1:0-4696 GCF_020312115.2 Candidatus Phytoplasma sp. AldY-WA1 | reverse complement strand
TTTAGTTATAGGATTAAGTCTTTATTATGGTTTAAAAAAACCTAACAATAACGCAACTCCTGATGTTCCAAATCAAGAAACAGAAGATCAACAAAAAATAGATGAAACAGAAAAAATTAATATTCAAGATAAGCTTTTATCAGAACAAATCCGTTTAAAAATGGATCAATTAAAGAATTATAACGCGGAAAAAGAAAAAATTAAAAGCTGGTTAATTAAAAATAAAAATAACGCTGAAGATATTATAATTAATCCTATGCATATGATACGAATGATAGAAAGTTTAAACAACAAATCTAATATTTCGGAAAATACTGAAACATTAAAAAATTATCAGTTATTCTTGGATCGACAATTATTATATATTGAACGAATAAGTAACGAAATGACTAGAGAAATTCAAGCTTTAAAAGAAAATACGCCTATAGAAAAAAAGAAAAAGAAAAAAACATTTCAAGATGTTTACGGTATGGAAGAAGAAAAAGAACAATTAGCTAATATTATTCATTATTTTAATGCTTCCAAACATATTATCGGTTATCAAAATTTAAAACCAATGGGAATTCTATTATATGGACCTCCTGGAACAGGGAAAAGTCATTTAATGGAAGCTTTAAGTGGAGAAATAAACGCTCATTATATTTCTGTTGATCCTTCACAATTTGATAAAAAATATGTCGGAGAAGGAAACGAAGAATTAGAAAAGATTTGGGCTGAAGCTGAATCCTATGACAAAACCATGATCTTTATTGATGAAATTAGTGGTTTAGCAAATCGTGAAGATAAAAACAGTAATAAATGCGCTAACAACATTGTTAATAACTTATTATTAAAATTAGATGGTTTTAAAAGAACTGATAAAAAAATTATTTTAATGGCTGGTACTAACAATTTAGAACAAATTGACAGCGCTTTAAGAAGTCGTTTTCAAAAAGAAATTAAAATAGATTCTTTAAAAAAAGAAGAAATACCTCGTTTTTTAAAATGGTTTATGTTGAAAAATAATTATCGTTTAAGTTATCACGCTTTTGCTCATTTAGAGAATTTAGTAAAAAGAGTACCTAAAGAGAAAACCTTATCTAATCGTGATTGGGTTAAATTAGTAACGGAAGCGGCTACTACTTATGATCGTTTTTTTGAAAATTCAAATCATGAAGTCATGTTGCCTTCTGATTTAGATGAAGCCTTAGATAATCTTTTAGGAATTAAGAAAACTAAAGAAGAAATCTTAGCTTATCGTAAAAAATGTGAAGACCAATACACAGCATGGAAAGAAAATTATTTTTTATAATATTTAGATCTAAATAAAAAGATATGACACCTTCACTTTAATCCAAAAAACAATATATTACTCTTTATACAGAGAAAATGAATATAAAATAAAAAAATTAGAAAGGACATATGAATTAATATGGCTTTTAAACCAAATTTAAACAAAAAAATAATCAAACAAAAAAAAATTCTTGCTAAACCGAAACAAAATAAAGGTGTTTATGAAAAAAAAGATAATCCTTTTGAAAACAAAATTATTTTAGAACATAATAACACTGTTGAAAAAAACACTTGGGGACAAATCGCTAAGGAAATAATAACTTATCTTTTGCCATTAATTATTTTATTCTTTCTATCTTGGTTAATGTTTTATAAAATTGTTCCTCAAATAGGAGGGGCTATTAGTCAAGCTTGCGGTAAAGCTGCTGTATATACCAAAGATAAAGCGCACGATATCAAAAATTGTTTCTACAATCGTTTTAAAGAATGGCATTGTCCTGAATGGTTAGCGAAAACAGGTAGTATCCTCACTCCTATTTTAATTGGTTTAGCGATAGCTATTTGTTGTTTGTTTATTCCAATCATTGGTCCTGCTTTATGTGCTGTAGTTGGTTTAGGAACACTTATTATGGGAAGTTTAATGATTTTTACTGATGAAACTGTTCCTCCGACTCCTAAAGAGAATATCGTAGTTATAGAAAATAATGGAGAAAAGTTGAATCAAAATTAAAGAAACAACTTTTAATCAAAAAATCTTTTATAATATAAAAAAAGGTTTTTTAAAATATTAAAGTCAACTCTAAAACAGTTTATTTTAAAATAAAAAAATTTTATTTATTATGTCAAACTTGAAAGGAATAGATGATAATTGAAAAAAGAATATAAAATTGAAAAAATTTATATATCTCAATTACAGGAATCTTTTAGAGAAACAATTTTTTAAAAAAGAGAGTATTTTAAATATGAATAATTATAATATTAATGATAAACAACAAAATAATTTTTTTCTTTATTTTTTTATCGTTTTAATATTATTATTTATTTTTTTGATAATTGTTAGTAGAGATTATAAGCCTCGTTTAGAAGTTGAAGAACTTAAAACTAATAAAACAATTAAAAAAAATAATGATTTAAAACAAGAAAATAAAGATTTAGAACAAGGAAATATTACATCTGTTAAACCTGTTATACTACCTGAACCAGTTGAAGAAGAATTTAATTTTTATGTTGAAGAAGTAAAACCAGTTGAAGAAGTAAAACCAGTTGAACCAGTTATTATAGAAGAAGATTTTTATGAAGTTTGTTGGAATTTAGAAGATGCAGGAGAATGGAGTAAAAAAGAAATAACTAGTGAATTTAAAGAATCAATATTAAAATTTTTAAAAGGAAAAACAGTAGTTGAAGAATTTTTTAATAATTCAATTTATTATAAAAATGATAAAGGTGATGAATTACATTTTAATTTATTAAAAGGGTATGAAAAAGAAGACTCAAGAAGTTGGTTTTGTGTGAACTTAAAACCACAAAAAAGCAAAAAAGCAACAAAATTTATAGGTTTTCATGGTGATAAATATCATAAGAAAAATTGGGTTTTATAAAAATTATTGAAAATGATACAAAAAATCATTATAAAAAATGCAAGTAAATAAACAAACATTACATTTATAAAATTTAACAATGAAAAAAAAAAAAAAAAGATATCAAGAAGATTTAGAAACTTTTAAAATTAAAAAACAAACACAACAACTTATAAACAATGGAATTATTAAAGAAGAAGCAAAAGAATATATAGAACTAGCAGCACATAGACATGTTGCGTATTTATATTAATCTTTTTTAAATATAATCTATTTCAAATTTAATTTTTAAAAAAAAGGAAAAATATTTTAAATATGGATAATAATAAAAAACAAAATAATTTTTTTATTTATTTTTTTATCATTTTAGCATTATTATTTATTTTTTAATATTAGTAGAAATTATAAGCTCTGTTTAAAAGTTGAAGAACTTAAAACTAATAAAACAATTAAAAAATAATGATGTAAAACAAGAAAATAAAAATTTAGAAATAAATTTAACACCATTTGAACTTATTAAAACTGTTGAACCTGAACCATCAGATGTCCTGACCAATAAATCCTTGATCCAGTACCAGGATGTGGAGGAGTTGGACCAGTTAAACCAGTTCCACCAGTACTTAGGATGTGGAGGAGTTGGACCAGTTAAACCAGTTCCACCTGAAACTCCAGTTATACCAGCGACCAGTTAAACCAGTCCGCCTGAAACCCAGTTCGCCACCAGTGCTGTTAAACCTGTTGATCCTGAACCAATTAGATGTCCTGGACCAATAAAACCTGTCGAACCAGTACCAGGATGTGGAGGAGTTGGACCAGTTGAACCTGAAACTCCAGTTATACCAGTGCCACCAGTTAAACCTGTTATACCAGAGATACCAGTAAAACCAGTGCCACCAGTACCAGGAACTGAAGAACCAGGATGTGGATGTGGAGTAGCTGCACCAGGAACTGAAGAACCAGGATTTGGAGGAGCTGGACCAGGAACTGAAGAACCAGGATGTGGAGCTGGACCAGTATGTGGAGGAGATGGACCAGGATGTGGAGGAGATGGACCAGGATGTGGATGTGGACCAGGATGTGGATGTGGATGTAGAGGAGCTGGACCTGTTATACCTGAAACTCCAGTTATACCAGTGCCACCAGTTAAACCACCTGAACCAGTTAAAGAAGAATTTAATTTTTTCTTTAAACCTTATTTAACTTATCAAGATAAAGAAGGTAATACAATTAGAGAATATAATTTTTTTCCTGGAATGAAACCCACTGGTAAAGACCATAAAGGTAGATTAAATTATTTTTCAGTTCAAGAATTTATAGAAAATTGTAAAAAATATAATTTTAATACATTTCCAGTTATTATGGGTGAAGGTTCAGAAAATATACATAATTTAGAATTTGAAAATGATTTTCCAAAAAAGAAAAACGGTTGGAGTGTTTCAAAAGCTAATTTTAATTTAATTTTAACTAATAAAACAGATAATAGTCCTTATGATATGTCACACCCCGGATACGGATATAATGGTTTCATAAACAGTTCAATTTGTTTTTTAAATTATGTAAAATTTATAGATTTTTTAGAAAAAATTGAACGTCTTGATAAATATACTCATATTCGTTTTGTAACAAAAAATTTAGAAGCTGAATTTGATTCTTGTTATTTTTGGTTAAATAATCTTAATTATATTCAGGATTCAAATAAATTAACAAATTTACAACATAATTATAAAGATTTGTTACATATTCCTCAAGAAAATTTGTTAAATGAATTTAATGATAATTATAAAGATTTTGTTAGAACTTTAGAATTAGAAGAAAAAGAAATATTTCGCGATAAAACTAATCAAAAT
>NZ_JAHRHX020000095.1:0-1657 GCF_020312115.2 Candidatus Phytoplasma sp. AldY-WA1 | reverse complement strand
GGCTTTTATTGATTGTTGTAATAATATAAATGAGGATAGTATTTATGAAAAAGATAGATTATAAAACAAAATATAGAGAACAATTAAAACAAAATTTGGAAAATTTCAATATTAAAGATAAAAAAACTTTAAAAAAAATTAAAAAATTTTGTGAAAAATTTAATTTTATTCAAGAAGAAGTAGAAACATCAATTAAACATAATAATTTTTTAAAAGCTTGGTTTATTTTAGAACCTTTAAAACAAAACTTTTATGAAAAAGTATTTGGCGAATTTTTAAAAAATGATATAAATGGTATATTCGAAGTGTATAAACCTAAAAATATTTTTATAAAAAAACAAGAAATAGTTCAAAAAAAAGAAATAAATCAGTATATCTCATCAAAAGGTAAATCAATTGATTTTTCTTTTAAATATAAAGATTTAGAAATTATTTTTTATGTTTTTCACAAATATACCAAAGAATCTGGTGGATCACAAGATAATCAAAAAAATGATGTAAAAATATCTATTGAAGAATCCAAAACTGACACCCAAAAATATAATAAAAATATAATGGTTTTATTCATTTGTGATGGTGATTATTATGATAAAAATAAAATACAAGAATTAAAAAAAGTAACAACACAACAAAATCTTAAAGTTCTGAGTTCCAATGAACTACAATTTTTTTTGGATCAATTTTATTTACAAATAAAAAATAAAAACTTTTTAAATTAAAAATAAATTTTAAATAAAAAAATCAAAAATGTTAAACTAACTAACTTGAATTTGGTTTTTTATTAATATTATTTGCTAAATTTAATTTAATTGTCAAAAAAATAATTATAATAAAATTAATATAATTAATACCTTTAATTTGAAGGTTTTTTTTATATTCAAATTTTAATTAAAAAAAGAAATAACAATTTAATAAAAAAATTCTTTTAAAAATAAAAACGAATTAGAAATAAAAAATAAATACAGTTTTAAAAAAAATATTGTAGATAATTCTATAATTTTAAATTTTATTTTTATATTATAAGACCTTCAATTTTTAAGGTCTTTTTTTATATTCAAATGAACCTTTATGCTTTCATTTTTTCTTTTGTTTATAAACAATAATAATAAAATTTATTAAGGAGTAATTAACAAAAAAACAAAAAAAGAGAATAAAACAATGACAACTATAAATCAAAAACCTAAATTCATTCGTTTTTATGATGCATTAGTAAACATTTTAATTTTAACAATACTTATTTTAATAATAACGTTTTGGATTATAAAAATATTTGATATAAAACCTGAACCAACACCAACGACAACGAATACACCAATTATAATTGTAGAATTGAGAACTAACGGAATTCAATCAACTTCAATTATAGATCTAAAAATTGAATCAAAAATTGAAAGTCAAACACCAACAATTGAAAACAAAACAACAATTGAAAATCAAAAATAATCAAAATAAAAAAAACAACTTCAAATAGCTTTTTTTTCAAAAAACAGCTATTTCAATTTTCAATACAAAATAACCACACACAACAACTGGCAAGGTCATTAAACCAAAAACCAAAGGAGATAAACCAATCATGACCAAAAAACAAATACAACAAAAAATACTTTCTTTTGAAAAACAATTAAAATTATTATATAATATAATTAATATTAAAAAC
>NZ_JAHRHX020000013.1:0-22114 GCF_020312115.2 Candidatus Phytoplasma sp. AldY-WA1 | reverse complement strand
TGGATATACAAAAGAACAAGATGAAAAACTAGTATTAGAAAAAAATGGTAATTATAAGTCTTATTTTAAAATGAGAAAAGATCAACATTCAACAACTTTTTTTAGAATAGATTTTGATTCAAATAAACCTTATTCTTTTAAAATTTTAGATGAAAGTAAACCATATTATGGGGATTTAAAAGATAAACCGGTTAAAAAAGATGTATCTTTTGCTGATAGTAATCATGAGAAGTACTATACATAAAAGAAGAGAAAAACACGCCCGAGGCAATACAAAAAATGCAAGTAAATAAAAAATCAATATATATATACAAAATTTAACAATGAATAAAGAAGATATCTTATTGTCAAAACACGCTCAAAAAATGGTTCAATTGATTAATCAAAATGAATCATTAAGTAGTTTTGAAATAGAAAAAATTAAAAAAGAATTCTATAGTAATTTATTCTATTTCAAAACTACTAATTATGGAATTGGTGCTTTTTCAAATTTTTTAAATCTTCATATCTTCCAGCTACAAGCAGCCATGCAAAAAAACCGTTTAAAAACTTTAAAAAAACGAAAAATTATGTTTATTCAACATGAATTAAAAGATTTAGATTATTCATTTTCTATTAGTGAAATTAAAAACAACTTCGAATATTTACATGAAATAGCTAATAAACTCTATCAACAAAAAGACAAGATAGAAATACTTAATTTTATAAAAAATAAAATCAAAGAAAATAAAGATTTACAAGAATTTTTCAAAAATGAAGTTTCTAATTCTGATGAATACTTTTTAATTTTAAAAAACAATGATAAAGTATTAAAAAAAGTTTATAAAAACATCTGTATTCATGTCAAAAGAAATAAAGAAGGACATATATACCCGAAACCTTTTACTATTAAAAGTAAAATAGTTGATATAAAAAGAAATATTCGAGCTAGTAAAAATAACGCTAGATTTTAAGCTATTAAAAACTTCCACGAAGAAAACAAGATTAGTTGGTTGACTTTAACATTAGCACACAATAATAAAGATGACACACTTATTCTTTTTTTATATTATTATTTATAAATAATAATATAAAAAAAGAATAATAAAAAAATTTATTTGCATCATTTTATAAATAAAATAAAAATATAAAAATAATAAAAAATAATAACGCAAAAGAATTTTTAATTGCAAATTAAATAATTTAAAAATTAAAAAAATGATTTTAAAATTATATAATATATTATATAATTAAAAAAAATTATTTTAATAAAATGACATTTTATTTTAAAATTTATTAAATTTAATAAGAAATTAAATATAAATATTGAATTAAATATAAAATATTGAATTTGTCATTTTTATAATTTCGATAATATTTTGTTAATAATTTATTGTATTTCGATTTTAAATTTATAAAAAATAATTTTCAATTTTGAAAGAGATTTATTTTGATAAAAAAATGAAAAAATTAATAAAAACATCTGCTAATTTAATTACCCTTTTTAGAATTTTGTTAGTTTTTGTTATGTTACCTTTTTTATTCGTTACAAAAAAAGTTTTGACTCATACTCATCCAGATTTATTTAAAATCCCATTTATTTTAATTTTTATTTTAGCATCTATTACAGATTTTTTAGACGGATATATAGCTAAAAAATTTAAACAACAAACTATTTTTGGAAAATTTTTCGATCCTATAGCTGATAAATTATTAGTTATTGTGTCATTTTTTTATATTTATATATTATCTACTAAACATGCATTATTATTAGAAAAAAACGATAATAAAGGAATTGAATTTTTATTATTAAGTGTTTTACTTATAAATATTATAAGAGATTTTTTGGTAATGGGAGTAAGATTAGTGGCTTTTGAACAAAAAACTATTATAACTGCTTCTTTTTTGGGAAAATTAAAAACTATCTTTACTTTTATTTCTATTTTTTTAATGTTAATATCAAAAGAAATTGAAAGTAAATTAGACATTAAAATGATTTTTTTTAATAAAATTTTTTTAATTATTAATATTTTTTTAATTATTTGGTCGGGTTTTTTTTATATAATAAAGAATTTCAAATTTATTAAAAATAATTTTTAATTCAAAATAAATAATAACAAAATAAAATTTATATATAAAATAAAATTTATATATAAGGAATAAGGAAGTCAAAACATGAATAACGAAAATGAAAAAAAGAAACATATTTTAGAACAAACATTAAGAGATATTGAAAAACGTTTCGGTAAAGGTAGTGTAATGAAATTGAATTCTAATCAAATTAGTAAAATTCAATCTATTTCTACAGGTTCTTTAAATTTAGATATAGCTTTAGAAATAGGTGGTTTTCCTAAAGGAAGAATCATCGAAATTTATGGTCCAGAAAGTTCAGGAAAAACAACTTTAGCGTTACATGCTGCTGCCGAAGCTCAAAAAAAAGGCGGAATAGTTGCTTTTATAGATGTCGAAAATGCTTTAGATGCTAATTATGCTAAGAAAATCGGAATAGATATAGATAATTTTATTATTTCTCAACCAGATTCAGGGGAAAAAGCATTAGATATTGTTGAAACTTTAATAAAAAGTGAAACAATGAGTTTGATAATTGTTGATTCGGTAGCGGCTTTGGCTCCAGAAGCTGAGTTAAAAGGAGAATCAGGAAATTCTTTTATGGGTCTTCAAGCTAGAATGATGGGACAGGCTATGAGAAAACAATCCGCGATCATATCTAAAACTAACACTACAGTAATTTATATTAATCAATTAAGAGAAAAAGTAGGTGTTATTTATGGAAGTCCTGAGGTTACACCAGGAGGCAAAGCTTTAAAATATTTCGCTTCTATTAGAATAGATATTAGAAGAACTGAATTTATAAAAGAAAATAATAACATTTTAGGTATTAGAACTAATGCTAAAATTGTTAAATCAAAAATATCATCTCCTTTTAAAGTAGCTAGTTTCGATATAGTTTACGGAAGAGGGATTTCTAAAATAGGAGAAATATTAGATTTAGCAGTCGAATTAGATTTAATTGAAAAAAACGGATCTTGGTTTTCTTATCAGAAGGAAAATATTGCCCAAGGAAAAGAAAAAGCTAAAGAATTCTTAATTAAAAATAAAAAAATTGCGGAAGAATTAGAACAAAAAATTAAAAAACATTATAATTTAGTTTAAAAAAATAAAAGGAAAAGAACTAATGAAAAAAAATGATAAATTGCATAAATTTCACGGAGCTAATTGGAATAAAATTGAAGATGAATATACCCAATATTTTTACGAACAAAATTTAAGTCAATTTTGGCGTCCAGAAGATATCAGTTTACAAAGCGATCTTAATGTTTGGCAAAAATTATCATCACAAGAAAAAGAAATTTATTCGCGAAATTTGTTAGTTTTGACTTTTTTAGACACTTATCAAGGTGACATTGGAATTCCTTCAATATTACGTTCATGTTTGGATTTCGAACATCAAAAAAAAGCAACTCTTAATTTTATGGGAGCTATGGAAAACGCTGTTCACGCTAAAAGTTATTCAAATATCTTTATAACCTTTTTAAATAAAAAAGAAATAGATGACTTATTTAAATGGGGTGAAAAACAAACAAATTTACAAAATATTTTAAAAAATATTGTTGGTATTTACGAAGAATTAGAACAACATATTTTAAAATATAAAATTAATTCTTTAAATTTAAATGAAGAAAAAACTAAAATAATTAAATGGAAAGCAATGGTCGCTTCTGTTTTTTTAGAAACTTGGTTATTTTATTGTGGTTTTTATTATCCTTTATTTTTTTATGGTCAAGGACTGTTGATGCAAGCTGGGGAAATAATTAATTTAATTATTAGAGACGAAAGTATTCATGGAGCTTATATCGGAAGATTAGCAAAAGATTTATATTATGATTTTACTTACGAACAACAAACAAACTTAAAAGAATGGATGGATTCTTTTATGGAACAATTATATCAAGAACAATTAAATTTGACTTCAGCGCTTTATCATCAAGTTAAATTAGTAGATGATGTAAACGCTTTTGTCCGTTATAACGCCAATAAAGCTCTTTTAAATTTAGGATTTGATCAAAAATTTCCATTTGAAGAAATCAATCCTGTTATTCTTAATGGTTTAAACACCGAAACTAAGACGATGGATAATTTTTCAATGAAAGGAAATGGTTATCAAAAAATGATTTCTGAAAGTCTACAAGACGAAGATTTTATTTTTAATAATGAAAATTAAAATTTTTTATTTTTTTAAAAATATTTTATAATATAAAATAAAAAAACCAAACTATTTATTTTTAAATAAATAATTTCGTTTTCAAATTATAATTTGAAAAAAGTTTTATTTTATAAAATCGTAGAATATAAATAAAATATTTTTTTACAAATTGTTTTAAATTATGATAAAAAAAATAAAAATTCAATCTTTTCCTATAATTAAAAAAATATTAATTTTTTTAATAGCGAAATTAAAATTAAAATTTTAATATTAAAATTATTTTACGCAAAAAAACAATTTTAATTCATCTAATCTAAAAAAATCAAATTCAAAAATTAAAATTGATTTTGGTTTTGGATTTTAATTTTGGTTATTTTCGTTTTTCGGTAAAGAAGAAAATAAAGAAAATAGTAATAAAAATTTAAAAATATTTTATTTTGATTAAAAATAAGTAAATTATTTTAAAATAAATATGTATATTTTAAAATAATTATTATTTTTTTTAATTTTTTAAAATTATTAATAAATAAAAGAACAGAAACGGATTTTTTATTATTATGAAAATTATTTCAATTAATTCAGGTAGTTCTTCTTTAAAATTTAAATTATTGACAATGCCACAAGAAAAAATTTGTTGTGTTGGTTCAATTGAAAGAATTGGTTATGATGATGCTATTTTTACTATTGAATTTTTAGATAAAAAAATAAAAAAAATTTTATTAGTTAGAGATCATCATCAAGCTATACAATTAATTTTAGATTCTTTAATAGAAAATAAAATTATCGATTCTTTAAAAAATATAGAAGGTATAGGCCATAGAATTGTTCAAGGTGGAGAAATTTTTAAAAATTCAGTTATTTTAACAGATGAAAATATTGTTAAAATAGAAAGTTTAAACGATTTAGCTCCTTTACATAATTTTGCTAATGTTTTAGGAATTAAATTATTTAAAAAAGTTTTGCCTGATGTATTACAAGTAGGAATTTTTGATACTACTTTTCATAAAAATATTCCAGAAGAAAATTTTTTATATGCTACTCCTTATGAATGGTATCAAAAATATAAATTAAGAAAATATGGTTTTCACGGAATTTCTTATAAATATGTTTCACAAAGAGCTGAACAGATTTTAAATAAATCTGATTTGAAAATGATTATTTGCCATGCAGGAAACGGAGTTTCTTTAGCAGCTATTCAAAATGGAAAATCTATCGATACATCTATGGGGTTAACTCCTTTAGAAGGAGTCCCAATGGGAACTAGAAGCGGAAATATTGATCCGACTGTTATTTCTTTTATTGCTGAAAAAGAAAATAAAAATTATAAAGAAATTTTAGATATTTTAAATAAAAAATCTGGAATGTTAGGAGTTTCACAAGTTTCTAATGACTGTCGAATTTTAGAAGAAAAAATATCTCAAAATGATAAAAATACTATTTTAGCTTGGAATATTCAAATTAAAAGAATAGTAGATTATATCGCAAGTTATTATGTTTTATTAAAAGGTATAGATGTTTTGATTTTTACGGCTGGAATAGGAGAAAATTCTAATTTTTTCCGTCAAGAAATAGTAAAAAAATTAGAAGTTTTGGATATTCATTTAGATCTTGAATTGAATAAAACAAAAGGAGAAAAAATTATTTCTAGCGAAAAATCTTCTGTAAAAGTAATGATTATTCCGACTAACGAAGAAATAACAATTGCTCGTGAAGTTTTTGCTTTAAGTAAAAATAAAAATTAAAAATTTATTTTTATAATTTTTTTTAAAATTATTTAAATTATTTTTATTTATTTTATTTTCTCTAAAAGTATATTTTTATATACTAGAGAAGGAAGAATACTCAAGTGGTTTAAGAGGTTCGCTTGGAAAGCGGGTAGATCTAATTAGATGCAAGGGTTCGAATCCCTTTTCTTCCGCCATATTTAAATTATTTTCGTTTTTTTTAAGTTATTTGTTTTGAATATTTAAAATATAATATATTTTTTTAAAAACAAAAAACTTGTCAATAAATCAAAGAGAGACAAATATTTATATGGATCAATATTTAGATTTATGTTTTTTAATATTAAAAAAAGGTATTATAAGAACAAATAGAACATCAATTAAAACTAAAGGTATTTTTGGGCATCAAATGTTTTTTTGTTTAAACAAAGGATTCCCTTTATTGACTACTAAAAAAATGTATTTCAAAGGTATTGTTCATGAATTATTATGGTTTATTAGTGGTAATACTAATATTCGTTATTTAGTTCAAAATAATGTTAATATTTGGAATGAATGGCCTTATAAAAAATATATTCAATCTCCTGATTTTAAAGGAGAAAATTTAGAAGAATTTGTTCAAAAAATTAAAGAAGATGAAGTGTTCGCTGAAAAATATGGTCAATTAGGACCTGTTTATGGTAAACAATGGCGTGATTTTTCAGGAGTGGATCAATTACAAAAAGTTATCCAAGAAATTAAAGTAAATCCTTCTTCTAGACGTTTAATTATTAATTCTTGGAATCCTCCTTTCATAGATGAAATGGTTTTACCTCCTTGTCACGTTCTAATGCAATTTTATGTTGAAAAAAATAAACTTTCTTTACAATTATTCCAAAGGAGTGGTGATGTTTTTTTAGGAATCCCTTTTAATATTGCTTCTTACGCATTATTATTAAGTATGGTAGCACAAGTTACTAATTTAGAACCACATCAATTTATTCATACTTTAGGAGATGCACATATTTATGAAAATCATTTAGAGCAAGTTAAAATTCAAATCAAACGAAAACCTCTTCCTTTATCTCAAATTATTTTAAATCCTAATATTCAAAAAATAGAAGATTTTAAATTTTTAGATATTAAATTAAAAAATTATATTTCACATGATCCTTTGAAAGCAGAAATAGCAGTATGATTAGTTTAATTGCCGCTTTAGATTCTAATTTTTTAATTGGAGATGGAAATAAATTACCATGGCATTATCGAGAAGATCTTTTATTTTTTAAAAAAAAATCTATAAATCAAAATGTCTTGATGGGATTAAATACTTATAAATCTTTGAAAAGTTATTATAAAGAAAAGCCTTTTCCTTTTGCAAAAGTTTATGTCGCTAGTCATTCATCTATCTCTTTTCCTAATATTAATTTGGTTTCAGATTTAAAATTTTTTTTAGAAAAATATAAAGATTCTAAAGAAAATATTATGATTATAGGTGGTAGTCAAATTTTTAAACAATCTTTAGAATATGCTCAAGTTATGTATATTACTCATGTATTAAGAAGATATAAAGGTGATTCTTTTTTTCCTCGTTTCGATTATAAAAAATATTTAATTCAAGATAAAAAAATAACATCTGAATTAATTTTTGTTACTTATGTTAAAAAAATAGATTAAGGATTTTTTTGGTATGTTTAGTTTACTTTTTATAATATTTTTTTTGTTTTTTTGGATCTTTCCCTTGTTTTTATTAATGAATAGTCCATGTGCATATATGATTTGTTGGGGATTTTTAGGTTTTTTTATTAGTATAATTGTAGCATGGATTTTTATTTTATTCTTTTTATTTATAGCAATGATGTTATCTAAGAGATTTAGTGTAGATCATCCTTTTAGACAAAAAATTATCTCTAGTATTTCAAAATTAATTATAAGATTTTTTAGAATTAAAATTGTTGTTCATAATAAAGATTTAATTCCGCTTCAAAATAAATTAATTATTTATTCTAATCATAAAACTAATTTTGATCCTTTTATCATCGCTTCTATTTTTCCTAGAACTATTTCTTTTACGCCTAAAGATGAATTATATCGTGGAAAAATAGGTTGGCTTTTAAGTTATTACTTCAACGCTGCTAATTGTATTAAAATTATAAGAGGAAATAACAAAGAAACAATTAAAAATGTTTTAAAAGGGATTAATAATATTAAAAAAAATATGGCGATGGTTGTTTTTCATGAAGGTGGAATAATACATAAAACTAGTGATAAAATTGTTAGTTCTTCTGATGGTTCTTTTAAAATTGCTGTAAAAAGTCAGTCTAATATTCTTCCTATCACTTTAAAAGGTGCGTGTGCTATGAGAGGTAAATGTTGGTTTAAAAGAAAAAAAGTAGATGTTGTTATTCATGAACCTATAAATTATGAAAATTTTAAAAATAAAAATACCCAAGAAATAAATCGAGAAGTAACTCAAATAATTAATTCTGTTTTATAATTTTTTTTAAAAATAATTAATTAAAAATAAAATTATTTTTTAATTTCATATATTTAATCTTTTTATTAATAAAGGATTAAAATATATTAAAAGACGGAAATAGATATAATTATTCAATTTAAAAATCAGTTTTTAAAAATTAATTTTTATATATTTATAACTTAGAAAAAAATTAAATAATCAAAAAAATAATCATCAAAAATTAAAAGAAGAAATTCTTTTTAAAAATTGTAAAGATAATATATTTTTTAAAAAAAAGATTCTTATCATAAGAATATTTTTTTATTTAAATAAAATATTTTTTACAAAAATATTTTTATATTTTTAAAACCAATAATTGGTTATTTTCTTCATTATAAATAATAATTATTTAAAAATAAGTTATAATTATTAAGAGAATTATAAAATAATAAATATTAAATATATGAATAATTATTTTATTAAATGTTTATAATTTTGCATAATATTTTATATTCATTTTTAGAATTTTATAATTTAATGATTTTTTTATTTATTTAATTTTTTTAAAAACGGAATTAAATAATAAATATTATAAAATAATTATATGTATAATTGAATTAATAAAAATATATAAAAGGACATTTATTATGGAAATATTTGATTTATATAATCCTTTACAAAAGAAAAAATTACAGATATTGGATATAGAAGGTAAAGTAATTAATCCAAAATTAGAACCGAATATATCTAAAGATGAATTACTCAAGATGTATAAAACAATGATTTTATGTAGAATTTCTGATATAAAAGCTGTTCAATATCAACGTCAAGGAAGAATGCTTTCTTATGTTATTAATCAAGGGCATGAAGCTGGACAAGTTGGAACTGCTTCCGCATTACAAAAACAAGATTGGATATCTCCTTATTTTAGAGATATAGGTTTATATTTATATCGCGATATCCCATTAGAAAATATATATCTTTATTGGTTCGGTAATGAAAAAGGTTCTAAAATGGATCCTAAAAAACGTATTTTACCTGTTAATATTATAATAGGTTCGAGTATTAATATAGGAACAGGTTTAGCTTTAGCTAGTAAAATTCAAAATAAAAACGAAGTAACTTTAGCTACAATTGGAGACGGTGGAACTGCACATGAAGAATTTTATGCAGGTTTAAATTTTGCTTCCGTATATCAAGCTCCTTTAGTAGTTGTTATTCAAAATAATCAATATGCTATTTCAACTCCTAGAAAAATTGCTTCTAATTCTGAAACTTTAGCTCAAAAAGCTTATGCTTTTGGTATTCCAGGAATTCAAGTAGATGGAAACGATGTTTTAGCAGTTCATGTTGCTGTTAAGCAATTTGTCGAAAGAGCTCGTCAAAAAAAAGGCTCTGGTTTGCTAGAAATTGTAACTTATCGTATGGGTGCTCATACAACTAATGATAATACAATTTTATATCGTTCAAAAGAAGAAGAAGCAGAATGGAAATTAAAAGATCCGATTATTCGTTTTCAAAAATATCTTTTAAATAAAAAAATTTTAACACAAGACATGATAGAAGAAATAGAAAAAGAAACAGAAAAGTATGTTAACGAAGTACATGAAAAAATTATGTCTTACGGAAGTAAAGTAGAACCAATTGAAATTTTCGAACATGTTTATGATGAAATGACTCCTCAGTTAAAAGAACAATATTCAGAATACGAATCTTTTTTAAAAACTAAAAAAGATTAATAATTTAAGAAATTATTTAACTAATAAAATATATTTTCATAAATAATAATTTCCGAATTTAAAATTATTTCGAAAATAGTAAATTATTATAATTAATTAAATTGTAATTACTTTATAATTAAAAATATTTAATTTTGATATTGATATATAAATTATTTAAAAAAATTATAGAATTATATATTAAGATATTTTTTTATTTCATTTATTTAATTTATAAAATATTAAAATAAAAATATTTTAATTATAAAAATGTCAATCTATGAAATAAAATACTAAAAGGAAAGTTGATAAAAAAATGGATTCAAACAAAGTTTCGATGAATTTATTACAAGCTATTAATCATACTTTAGATATGCAGTTAAAAAAAAATTCAAAAATAGTTTTATTTGGGCAAGATATTGGTAAATTAGGAGGTGTTTTTAGAGTCACAGCCGGTTTACAAGAAAAATACGGTAAAGAACGTATTTTTGATACTCCGATAACAGAATCGGGTATTATTGGAAGTGCTATAGGAATGTCTATAAATGGTTTAATTCCTATCGCTGAAATTCAATTTGATGGATTTATTTATGTAGGTTTACAAGATTTAATTTCTCATGCTGCTAGGATGAGAAATCGTTCTAGAGGTACTTTTTCGTGTCCTATGGTATTAAAATTTCCAGTAGGTGGTGGTGTAAAAGCTTTAGAACATCATTCAGAATCTTTAGAAGTGATTTTGGGATCGATTCCTGGTTTAAAAGTAGTTGTTCCTTCTAATCCTTATGATGCTAAAGGTCTTTTAATCGCAGCTATTAATAGTCCAGATCCTGTTATTTATATGGAACCAAAACTTTTATATCGTGGTAAAAAAGAAGAAGTTCCTTTAGAAGAATATGAAATTGAAATAGGAAAAGCTAAAGTAGTTCAAAAAGGAAAAGATATAACTTTAGTAGCTTGGAGTTCTGCTGTTCAAATTTCTAAATTAGCTATTGATTTATTAGCTAAAAAAGGTATTTCTGTAGAATTAATAGATTTAAGAACTATTAATCCAATCGATAAAGAAACAATTTTATCTTCTGTTAAAAAAACAGGAAGATTAGTAATTGTTCATGAAGCTACAAGAACTTATGGCCCGGCTGGGGAATTAATAGCTTTAGTAAATGAAAATATCTTTGATTATTTAAAAGATGCTCCACAGAGAATTACAGGATTTGATATTATTATGCCTCTAGCTAGAGGTGAATATCATCAAAATTTAAATCCTGATAAAATTGTTTACTCAATTATAAAAATTTTTAATAAAAAAATAGAAAAAAAGAAAGTAGAATAAATAATTATGTTTGAATTACGTTTTGCTGATATAGGCGAAGGAATAAATGAAGGTAAAATTATTAAATTTTTTTTTCAAGAAGGTGATGAAGTTGAAGAAGGTCAAGAATTAGTGGAAATTGAAACAGATAAAGTTTCTGTACCTATAACTTCTCCTATTAAAGGAAATATTAAAAAAATATTTTTTCAAGAAGGTGATACAGTAAAAGTCGGAAATATTTTATTAACAATTGAATAATTTTAAAATAAAAAAGGAATATACTTAAATGGAAAATAATAAAAATAAAAACGATAAAAATTTAAATAATGAAGATACAAATCAAGAAGTAGAAATTGTTAAAATTTCAAAAATAAGAGAAATAATTGCTAAAAAAATGGTTATCGCAAAAACAGAAATTCCTGATGTCACTTTAACAGAAGAAGTAGATGTGACTGATTTGGTTTTATTAAGAAAAAAATTAAAAAATGAATTAGAATCACAAGGTATCAAAATAACTTATATGGCTTTTATAGCTAAATCAATTATTATTGCTTTAAAAGAATTTCCATTATTTAATTCTAGTTTCGATCCTGAAAAAAGTGAAATAATTATCAAAAAAAATATTAATTTAGGAATTGCAGTCGATACTCCTCGTGGTTTAATAGTTCCTAATATTAAAAATACAGATAAATTAAATATTATCGATTTGGCACAAGAAATTAATAAATTATCTCAAAGCGCAAAAGAAGGAAAATTAACATTAGAACAAGTTCAAAATGGAACTTTTACTTTAAGTAATTTTGGTACTATTGGTGGTTTACAATGCACTCCTATTATTAATCTTCCTGAGTTAGCTATTTTAGGGATTGGAAGAATCGTTAAAAAACCAATAGTTAAAGATAATAATATTTGTATTGCTGATATTTTACATCTTTCTTTAAGTTTTGATCACCGCATTATAGATGGAGCTGATGCTTCAAGATTTTTAAATAGAATTACTTTATTATTAAGTGATATTACAGAATTAGAAAAATTTATTTCTTAAAATAAAAATTTTTGCAAAAATAGAATTAAAAAAGAAAAATAAAATATAAATATGAAAAAATATGATATTTTAATTATTGGTGGTGGTCCTGGCGGATATACTTCTGCTATTAAAGCGGCTCAGTTAGGAGCGAAAGTATGTTTAATAGAGAAACATAAAGTTGGTGGTATTTGCCTTAATTATGGTTGCATCCCTACTAAAGCTTTTTTAAAAAGTGCCAAAGTTTTTGATATCGCTAAAAATATCGATCAATTCGGTATTAATAAAATTGATAATATTTCTTTTGATTGGATATCTGTTTTAAATCGTAAAAATAAAATAGTTCAACAGCTATACAATGGTATTCTTTTTTTATTAAAAAAAAATAAAATTGATTTTTATAATTCTTCAGCAGAAGTTTTAACTCCTAATTTAGTCCAAGTAGGAGAAATAAAATTAGAAACTGATAAACTTATTATAGCAACAGGTTCTAGTGCTATTATTCCACCTATTCCTGGAGCCAAAGAATCTTATGAAAATAAACACCTTTACACTAGCAAAGAATTAGTTCAATTAGAAAAATTTCCTAAAAAATTAATTATTATTGGCGGCGGAGTTATTGGAGTAGAATTCGCGACTATTTTTAAAAAATTTAATTCCGAAATTATAATTATAGAAAAACAAAAAAATATTTTAGTTAATATGGATCATGATATTATCAATGCATATACCAAAATATTAAAAAGAGATAATATTAAAATTTATACAAATTCAGAAGTAATTAAAATTGAAAATAATAAAGTTTATTATAAAACAAATGAACAAGAAAATCAAGTTGAAGCAGATATAATTTTAATGGCTGTAGGTACTAAACCTAATTTGAATGGGATTGAAAAATTGAATTTAAAAAAAGATAGAAGCGGAATAATTACTGATAATTTTTTAAAAACTTCTGTTGAAGGAGTTTATGCCATCGGCGATGTAAATGGAAAATATATGTTAGCTCATGTTGCTAGTCACGAAGGCATAATAGCTGTCTCTCATGCTTTAAATTCAAAAGAACATCTTTTTCCTATGGATTATAATTCTGTTCCTTTTTGCATTTATGGTTTTCCTGAAATAGCTTCTATAGGTTTAACTGAAGAACAAGTTAAAACAAATAATATAAATTATAAAGTTTCTACCTTTCCTGTTAGTTCTATAGGAAAATCTTGGGCTGATGGCGAAACTGATGGTTTCGCAAAATTAATTGTTGATAAAAATAGTTTAAAAATTTTAGGAATGCATATATTATCTTATAATGCGACAGAAATAATTAGTGAAACAGGAGTTGTTATGGGAATGAATGGAACAGCTTATGATGTAGTTAAAACAATTCATCCTCATCCTACTTTATCCGAAATAAATTTAGAAACTTTTTTAGGAGCAATTGACAAACCTATTCATAAATAACTTAAATAATTTTTAAAAATTTTAAATTAATAAAAACTTAATTTTGTTAAGTTTTTTTTATATTATTAATAACTCAAATTTATATTAATATTAAAATTTTATATAAATGATTTTTTTAAAAGAGAAATAAAAATATGTTAATTGATACACATGCACATTTAAATTTTTTAAATTTTAATAAAGATTTAACACAAGTTATAGAAAGAGCACACAATAATGGTGTTAAATATTTTATTGTCCCTGGCGTAAATAAAGAAACAAATGAAAAAGCGATAGAATTAGCTATTCAAAATCCTTGTATAAAAGCTACTGTAGGAATTCATCCTTGTTATTGGGAAAATGAAGATCCTTTTAGTATCGAAAAATATTTAAGATGTCCTCAAGTAGTAGCGGTAGGTGAGATCGGATTAGATTTATATCATGATAAAAGTTATTTACCAATACAAAAAAAGAATTTACAAATTCAGATTAAATTAGCTATGAAATATAATTTACCTATTATTTTACACGCAAGAGAATCTTTTTTAGAAATATACCAAATATTACTTCCTTATAAAGATAAAATCAAAGGAGTTTTTCATTGTTTAACTAGTAATTTAGACGAATTAGAAAAAGCCTTGGAATTAGGATTTTATGTAGGTTTGGGAGGAATTGTTACTTACGAAAAAGCTCTTGAAGCTCATAAAATAGTCCAAAAAGTCCCATTAGACAAAATTTTATTAGAAACAGACGCTCCTTTTTTAACTCCTTTTCCTATAGAAAAAAGTAAAAGAAATGAACCTGAATTTCTTAAAATTATAGCCCAAAGAATAGCTGATTTAAGAAAAATTAATATAAAAGATATTTCCGAACAAACAACAAAAAATGCGAAAAAATTATTTAATTTGGATATATAATTTTTTGATTAAATTTGAATTATTAATTTAAATTTTTTCATTTTTTAAAAAACTTTGATTTATAATTGTAAAAATAAAAAAGAACTTAATTAATTTTAAGTTCTTTTAAATTTAAATTATAATATTTTTTTAATATTTTATTTTTTAACAAAATCAATATTAAAGGAATTCTGTAAATTAATAACACAAAAAACAATTGATTAAACAAATAAAAATTAAATATTTTTTAATTTTTAAATTTATGAAGAAAAACAAAATTATAAAATAAATATTAATTAATAAAACAGTTCGTATTATATATAAATATAAAGATAAAAAAGATTGATCTTTACAAAATTCCTTTAATTAATTCTAATATTAAAATTATTATATTTTTATTAAAAAAATTTTATTAATTGAATTTTTCATAAAAAACATTTTGTTATAATTTATCAAATGTTTTTTAAAATTTAATATTTAATTTTAATTAAAAATTTATAATTTTAAGATAGTTTTGAACTATAAAGAATAAAAATACATAAATAACAATTAAAATTGTGACACACATAATTTTAATTTAACAAAAAAATATCATAATTAAAAATTTTAAAATTTTAAAAAACTTTATTAAAAATTTTTAAAAAAATATTATTAATAATAATGAATAAGGTTATAAATAATGATATTAGAAATTAAAAAAAAAATTAAAAGTTTAACAGATCAACTTAATCAAGCTAATTATAACTATTATAATTTGAGTAAAACAGATTTGTCAGATTCTCAATACGACGCTTTATTAAAAGAATTATCCGTATTAGAAAAAAAATATCCTGAATATAAATTATCTTACAGTCCTAATTTAAAAATAGGCGGTTTTTTAAGTCCTAAGTTTAAAAAAGCAGAACATATTGTTCCAATGTTGTCCTTAAGTAATGTTTTTAATTTTGATGAATTAAAATTATTTTGTAATCGTTTATTAAAAATAAATATTCCTTTTTGTTTTATTATCGAACCCAAGATAGATGGAGTAGCAATTAGTTTAAAATATGAAAAAGGTATTTTAGTTCAAGCTTTAACAAGAGGAAATGGTTACTTTGGTGAATTAATAACTGAAAATGTTAGAACTATCAAAAATATTCCTTTAAAAATTAAAGAAGAAATAGATTTAGAGGTAAGAGGAGAAATTTTATTTGATCATGATTCATTTGAAAAATTGAATAAAGAACAAAAAGAAAAAAATAAAATTTTATTTTCTAACCCTCGCAATGCAGCTTCTGGAACTTTAAGACAATTAAACTCTTCTACAGTTGCTCAAAGAAATTTATCTTCTTTTATTTATTCTATTATCAACCCTCCTTTTTTTATTAAGACACAAAAAGAAGTTTTAGATTTTTTAAAAGAAATGGGGTTTTCTGTTAATCCTCATTATGATGTTGTTTTTTCTTTTGAACAATTAAAAGAAAAAATTAATTATTATAAAGAATTGAAAAATAAATTACCTTATTATATAGATGGAATTGTAATCAAAGTAAACGAATTAATTTTACATAAATCCATTGGATATACTTCGAAATGCCCTAAGTGGGCTACCGCTTATAAATTAAATTCTTTAAAAAGCGAAACTATAATTCAAAATATTAAATTTCAAATAGGAAGAACTGGTTCTTTAACACCAGTAGCTTCTGTTTTACCTGTTATGGTAGATGGTAGCTTGTTATCTAAAATAACGCTTCATAATTATGATTATATTCAAAAAAAAGATATTCGTATTAATGATTTTGTATTAGTGCATAAATCAGGTTCAATTATTCCTGAAATTTTAGAAGTTTTAAAAAATAAAAGAACTAATCAAGTTCCTTTTAAAATGATTTCTCATTGTCCTTTTTGTAACAGTGCTTTAACTAAAAAAGAAGGAGAAGTGGATTATTTTTGTTTAAATGATGACTGCGAAGAAAAAAAAATAAAAAAAATTATTCATTTTGTGTCGAGAGAAGCGATGGATATTAATGTTTTAGGAAAAAAAACTTTATTTACTTTTTTTAAAAAAGGATTTATCAAAAAAATTTCTGATTTATATTTTTTAAAAGATAAATATGAACAATTAAAAAATTTACCTGGTTTTAAAGATAAAAAAATAATGAATATTTTAAATGCTTTAGAACAAAGTAAAAATCAATCTTTCGATAGAATTTTGTACGGTTTAGGAATTGAACATGTGGGAATTAAAATAGCTAAATTATTAAATAATAAATTTAAAAACATTAATAATCTAAAAAAAGTTAATTTAGAGGAATTATCTGAAATTCCTGAAATAGGTCCAAGAATATCTAATAGTGTTATTGAGTATTTTCAAAAAGAAGAAAATATTAAAGAAATTAATTTATTAAAATCTAAAGGCCTTAATTTTGATTATTTAGTACAAAATGTAAAAAATTTTAAAATTAATAATATATTCAAAGATAAAAAAATAGTTTTAACTGGTTCTTTTAATGATTATTCAAGAAATGAATTAACTAATATTTTAGAAAAATATGGGGCTTCTGTTATCAAAAATATTTCTTCAAAAACTGATTATTTAATTAAGGGAGAAAATAGCGGTTCTAAATTGAAAAAAGCTCTTTTATTAAAAATTAAAATAATGGACGAAAATGAATTAAATAATATTTTGAATACTATTAAATAATCCTCAATTTATAAGAATATGTTATTTATTTTTTTAATATTCAAATACATTAAAAAGGAATGTAAAAATAAATGAAAAATATTGGAGTTGATTTAGTCGAAATAAAAAAAATTGAAAAAATAGGAATAGAAAAAGTAGCTAATAGGATTTTATCAAATGCAGAGAAACTAATATATCAAGATATTAATCATTTATCAAGAAAACTTAGTTTTTTAGCAAGCAGATGGGCTGCTAAAGAATCTATTTTTAAAGCTTATCAAAAAGGAAATTTAAAAAATAATTATCGTGATTGGTCTATTTTAAATGATTTAAATTCAGGTTTTCCTTATGTTATTCATTCTGATTTGTCTTCAAAAATTATGATTTCTATTACTCATACCGAAAACTATGCCTTAGCTTTTGTCATTTTATTGTAAATTTAAATTTTAAACAAAAAAGAGTTTATAAAAAACTCTTTTTAATATAAATTAAACATAAATTCATGATTTTTAATTTTGTTTAAAAATTTTTTTGAATATTTATTTTTTATTTTTAATAAAATCCAAATTAATACAAAAATACTTATTTCTGAAATTAATAAAATAATTTGCCATTGTTTTAATTTATTTTGTTCATGGGATAAAAATATTATTTCATTTTTGACTTTATTTTGATTTGTTTCTTCTGCTTTTTCTTCTTTAAATATTTCTATAAAAAAATTTTTTAATTTAATTTTTATATTTTGATATTTATTAAAAGATTCTTGAAAGTAAAAAGTCGCACGATCATATTTATTATTTATAATGTCATCATTATTATTACTTGTTAAATAAATATTTTCAGCTTCTTCTAATATTAATTTTGCTTTATTTGATAAATTAATAGCTGTTCCTTCTTCTTGTATATTTTCCATTTCTTTTTGTATTTCTTTTTTTAAATTCATAGCGGTTTCTCTATCATAAAAAAAATCATTTGTTTTGTCTATCATTTGTTGGATTTTTATAATTTCTTTTTTTAGTATTTCTTTATTAACTAAAGCTTTGTATTTTTTTATATTAGTTATGCTTTTTTTATAATTTTGAAAAGAAGAACTTAACAAAATATAAATATTTTCTAAAATATTTTCGTTTTTTTCTTCTTGAAATTGTTTTTCTGCTGTTTTCAATTGACTTATAGCTGTATTTTTGTCGTTTTCATTTTCTATCATTTCTATCTCTTTTGTTAATAAAAGATTTTTTTCAAAAGATTCGTCAACTTTGTTTTTTAATTGTTTAGCGATATTTAATTCTATTTCAGCATGTCTTTTTTTTAATAAAATTTCTTCATGAATTTTATTAATTTTTTCCTCTTTATTAATTTCTATCGCTTTAATTTGATAATTTCGAAAGTTAATTACAATAAAGAATATAAAATAATATAACAAGTAATAAAAAATTTTTTTAATTAAATTATATTTGTTAGATAGTTGAATTTTTATTTATTCTCTTTTCTAATTTATTTTATTTATTTTATTTATTTTATTTATTTTATTTATTTTATTTATTTTATTTGAAAAGATATTATTATTATATTATTCATAATAAAATAATATCCAATTAATTATAACACATTTAATAATTTATCAAAATTGTTATATTTAAATTAAAGTAAATAATGATAAAATTAATTTGGTAATTAATTATTAAATTAATTAAATATTTAATTAATTTTTTTTTATTTAAATTAAATGAAAAGAGTTTTTTTATATGAAAAAAGGTTTATTATTTTTATCTAATGGTTTCGAAGATTGTGAAGCTTTAGCTACAAGAGCATTTTTAAAGAAAAATTCTTTAGATATTATCACTTTCACTTCAAATACTTCTTTGGAAGTTTTTTCTTCTCAAAAACTAATAGTAAAATCAGATTTACATATTGATGAAGTTAAATTATCTGAATATGATTTTTTAATTATTCCAGGTGGCCCATATGTAAAAAAAATGTTAGAAGAAAATGATGAAATTTTAAATAAAATTTTTCAAATTATAAAACATTTTGTTGAAAATAAAAAAATTATTGGGGCGATTTGTGCCGCACCTTCTTTTTTAGGAAAGTTAAATTTATTAGAAAATCATAATTTTACTTGTTATCCAGGATATGAAAAATATATAAAAGGTAATTATTGCTCCAATGAAAAAGCTGTTACTAGTGATATTTTTGTTACATCACGTTCTTCTGAAACAGTTTTAGATTTTGTAAAACATTTATTAATTAAAATAAAAAAATAATTTTTTATAAATAAATAATGTTTTCTTTCTATTTTTATTTAAAAAATATTTAAATAAAATTTTTTTAATACAAAAAAATATAAAATAATTTATATAAATTTAAAAAAGTTAATATATAAAATATATTTTTTAGAAAGATATTTTTTTAATGAAACAAAAGAACAATTTGGATATTATTTCTTTTAAAAAGAATGAAAAAAAGAAAATAAATATTTTAGGTTTTTCTTTATTCTCAATTATAATGATTTTATTTTTGATTATAATTCATATATTTTTAAGTTATGATTCAGAAAATAACAAAATAAATTCTAAAAATTGGCATAATTTTATGTCTATGTTGTTATTTATAATGGTTTTTTCTGGAATTTTAAAATTTATAGGTTCTAAATTACCTATTATAAAAAATATAGGCGGTGGCCCTATTTTATGTATTTTAGTTCCTGCTTTTATTTTTAATTACAACTTCGGATTTCCGACTTTTACAAAATTTCAAAAAACATTTATTAATCAAACTTCTTTTTTTTCTAAAAATGAAGAAGGTATTGGTTTTTTAGATTTCTTTGTAACATCTTTGGTAGTAGGTAGTCTTGTAGGAATTAAAAAAGAATTTTTAGGTAGAATGTTAAAAAGATTTTTACCTTTAGTAATTATTACTTTGATAATATCAGCTTTATTTACAGGAATAATAGGATTAATTTTGGAACCTATAAAAGGATTAAGTAATATTAAAAATAGCACTCGTAATAGTTTTTTAGATTCTATTTTTTATATTTTTGTTCCGATAGCATGTGGAGGTTTTACTTGTGGGATAATTCCTTTAACTAAAATTTTTTCTCAAGGTAATACAGTATATGAAGATGCTTTCAAAGATCATATTTTACCTTCTTTATTAATTGCTGGTATTTTTAGTGTTATTTTGTCTGGTTTAATTAAGAAATTTTTTGGAAAAAGTAAATATAGTAGCCCTAATAAAATAATAGAAAAAAATATTAAAATTTTAGAAAATGATAAAAATATAAATCAAGGGATACAAAAGGAAGAATTAAATATTAATTATTCAAATATATCTACTGGTTTAATATCTATTTTTTCTTTTTATATTTTAAGTAGTTTATTAAAAATCATGATATTAAAATTATTTTCAATATCTTCTTTTTTAAAAAATATTGGAAATTATTTACCTCCTGTTATAGTTTTTTTGGTTATATTAGTTATAATAGTAAAAATTTTAAATTTAGTTTCTTTTTATTATGAAAAATGCATAGAACAAGCTTCTCAATTTATAACAAATAATTTTACATCCTCTATTTTATGTTTGGTTGGAATAGGAACAAATATTAATAAAATAACAGATTCTATTTATAATTTACATTTTTTATTAACTTGCATTTTATGTGTTATTATTACATCATTAACAGCTGCTATTATTGGAAATAAATTTGGTTATTATCCTGTTCAATCCGCTATTTCTGCAGGACTTTGTTCGAATAGTATTGGCGGAGCTGGAAATATGGCTATTTTAGAAGCATCAGATTCTATGGAATTAATGCCTTATGCTCAAATATCTACTCGTATCGGAGGAGATATTATAGTTATATTAGCTAGTATTTTTTTTCCTTTGTTTTATCAAATTTAATTGTATGGAGTTTAATTTTTTAAGTAAACTCTTTTTAAAAATAGATATAAAAGATATAAATTTTTTAAATTTATTTAGAGCATTATATCAAGGTTTAAAATCACAATATAGAGAAATGCATATAATATAGTTAAATGGGTTTTTAAAGCATTTGATAAAATTACGGATTTAATTCCTGCTAAATAAGCGATGAAATCAATAGGAAAAGCTATTAAATTTACTACAAAATTCGCACAAGGTATATACTAAACCGCTTTGGTTCTTCATGAAGGTCATCTTTTATGTAATATAAATGATGTAATGAATGTAAACAAAGAACGCCCACTAATAATTACCAAAAAAAACATTAGATTCGTATACACAAGACATCGATCACAACTTAGCTAAACTTGATGCTGACAAAAAAGACTATGAAAAGAACAAATAATAATTTAACAAAAGATTAAATTCCGATGAAGTCTTTAATGAATTTTTTTAAAAAAAGAAATAGTTGAAGAAATAGAAAAAAATAAGAATCTGTTATTGACGAATATAGAAAAATTGTTAGATAATTAGAAGAGAAAAGAAATGAATTTAATGGTATACAAAAATTAGAAGACGAACAAAGCGATTTAGAAGTAAAATTAGAAGATAAAAAAACAGAAATAGAAAAAATAAAAGAAAAATTAAAAAATAAATCTCTAAGTTATAATTTTGCACAACAATGAGATGATACGCAGTGTTTCAAAAAAAGTGTAAATAAATTCATTTTTAATACCGAATAGACTAGTTAAAACAAACTATAATTTGAGTTATTTCTTCTGTTAAAT
>NZ_JAHRHX020000094.1:0-1697 GCF_020312115.2 Candidatus Phytoplasma sp. AldY-WA1 | reverse complement strand
TCTAATGAAATCCCTTCTACTAAACAGTTTTCACATTTAACAGCTTGCAATCTATCTGTTAGCTTAGTTCTACTTTTATAGGTATTTGTGTTTATTGTTAGGTTCATATCCTTATTTTGATATTTCCTTAATTTTTTAACAAAATCCCAACTAAATAGCGGCCAAGTATCGTATTTGGGTTTGGTTTTGGTTTCATACTTGATCCCAAAACTTTTCCCTATTCGATATTTCTTCCGGGTCTTTGCAAGTGAGCATTTATCCCTTCCAGCCAGAGTTTTTAATAAAGAATATGTCGCATAATAATACCATTTGCCTAATTGAGAGATGTTTGAAATATAGCTATAATAATTTATGTATCCATTCATGATGACTTTATAAGTTCTTATTATTTCTAGTTTTTCAAAACTTACTAACTTTTTATCGTGGATAATTTTATTATTTTTATCTATCCATCCTAATTCTTTCGCTTTTTTCTCAATTAGTTTTTCATCTATTTTAAGTTGTGGTTTTTCATTTAGACTTGCTTTGGTTGATTTCCTTTTATGGTTCTCTTTTGTTGGATTTACTGATAAGTCATAACCTAAGAATTCAATCCCTTTTTTTGTTTTTTGAATTTTTGATTTATCGCTTGAAACTTTTAATTTCAATTTTCCTTCAATAAATTCAACTACCATTTTCTTAATTTGATGTGGTAATATCTTACTTTGACAACTTATCCCAATAATGAAATCATCTGCATATCTCAAATATTCGATTCGAATTGGTTTTTGTTTATAACGTTGAGTTATCTTCAATTCTTTTCTTAATTTGTCAATTCTCTCCTTATCCTTTTCTTTTTTAGCTTTATTAATATCCCTAAATATTTTTGCATATACAGGATTATCTTTTACCTTCATGAATTCGGATAGTTCCTTTTGGAGGTTTCCTATATATTTATCTAATTCATTTAGAACAATATTAGATAAAATAGGCGAAATAATTCCTCCTTGTGGTGTTCCCTTTATGGTTTTTATGTATTGTCCTTGTTTCATGACGCCACTTTTCACCATTTTAGCAACTAGTCTTTTGACTTTATATTTTGAGATATCTTTGTCAATGATTCCATATAACACTTTATGATTTACCGTGTCAAAAAATTCTTTTAAATCGATTTTGATAAACCAATTAATCCCCTTAAATCTTTGTTGAAAGCGTTTTAAGCAATCATGGGTTGATTTTCCAGGTCTAAATCCATAGCTGAATTCAGAGAATTTTGGTTCATAATATGCTTCCAATTGTTTTCTTATGACTTCTTGAATGACCCTATCTTTGATGATAGATATACCTCTAGAGGTCTTAGTTTACCATTTGGTTTGGGGATTTCTATTCTTTTTACTGGTGAAGGTTCATATGTTCCTTCTCTGACCTTTTTATTCCATTTTTGAAGTTTCTTTAATTCTACTCCATCGATGGTTTGGAAGTCAATCCCAGCCGTTCCCGGGCCCTTATTGGTTGCCACTTTCTCAAAAGCTACATAGTAGCTTATGATATCGTTGGTTAACCATTGATAAGTACGCTTTGATACGTTCTTGTTATCTTTTGATTTCGTCTCAATTATGTTTAAATGCGTAGTTAGTTTTGAAATTTTACTTTCTTTTGATAGCATATAGCCACCGCCCTTCTACGTCTTTAAACTCGAAATATTATTTCCTCTTTCG
>NZ_JAHRHX020000044.1:0-4761 GCF_020312115.2 Candidatus Phytoplasma sp. AldY-WA1 | reverse complement strand
GAACTTACTATCGCCTTGATAAAACTATTTGGTACATCAACGAATACAACAATAATGAAAAAATAATTAAAATAACATACTACCTAAAAGATGGTCAAACTATTAATTTTATTGATGAATTCAACAAACACGGCCAAAAAACCAAAAGAATATGGTATCACCCCGATAGTCAAACTATCACAGAAATTACTGAATTTCACAAAAACGGCCAAATAAACAAAATAATAAATTATCATTCCAATAGTAAAAATATTCGTAATATTAAAGAATACAATAAATATGGTAAAACAAATAAAATTACAACCTATCGCGATGACGGCTCTTTAATGAATATTAATGAATATAACGACGGAAAAATAGTTAAACAAACTCAATACCGCCGTTATAGCGGATTAATTTATTACATTCAAGACTATGATAAAGACGGCAAAATAGTTAAACAAACATTTTATCACCGCGACAAAAAAACTGTTGCATCTATTTACGAATATGATCAAAATGGTGATTTCATTAAAATTACGTATTACAAACCTGATGGAACCATCGATTATTTTGAAGAATTATAACGAAAAAAACAAACCCCATTCAAACAGCTGATTTTTTAAAAAATCAGCTGTTTCAATTATTAACCAAACCCCCAACAGTAAAAAAAAGACAAACGCAAAGGCAATTAAAAAACAATATATAAACAAAAATAGAAAGGAACACAAAATGACTATAGTATTAAATTGGGTATTAACTATCTTGATGATAATTGGAACGATAATTTCATTTAAATTTTTCACTAATAATTTAAAATCTGAAATTAATCTTTTAAATGATAAAATAGATAAACATTTTAATTATTCAAACAACAAAATAGATAGACATTTTCATTATTTAAATAATAAAATAGATAAATATGATAATAAATTAAACAATATTAACAAAAATTTTGAATTATTAGAAAAAGAAATGTTATATCATCGAGAAAATTTAGACGAAATTAAAAAAATCGGACCAAGAAACAAAAGACACAATAATAGAAACATTTAAAAAAATAGAAAAAACATCAAATATAAATAACAAAATAAATTTATAATAAATTAAAAAAAACCCAAGACTCTCATTTTCGAGAGTCTTTTTTTTATACCTAAATTTTCATTAAAAGGAGAAAAATACAATGAAAAATAATCAACTAAAAGGAACAAAACCAATCACGACAAAAAATCAAATCAACATTTTTGATGTTGCTAATTATATTATTGATAAATGTGATGATATTAGTAACCTTAAATTACAAAAATTAATGTTTTATATTTATGCTCATTATTTAGTAAAAAATAATCAAACTTTATTTACTAATTCGGCTGAAAAACAAATCGAGGCTTGGCCCTATGGACCTGTTTTTCCATATTTATTTTTTGAATTTCGAACATATGGCATGAATGATTTAAAAGAAACACCATTAGGAGATAAAAATAAAATAACATCGGCAAATTGCCAAGCCGTAATTGATTATATTTTAGAAAAATACGGTAAATTTAGAGCTTGGGAATTAGCAGAAAAAACACATTACGAAGATCCTTGGGCCGATGCATATAATAGTGATATTGGAGATTATAGTCGTCAACTCATTACAGATAACGCTATTTATCAATATTATAATTATTATAATTTATAATTTTTTTTAATCAACATTAAAAAACGAAGGAGTTAATTTAAATATGAAAAATAATTTAGATATAAAAAAAGACATTAAAAAAAATCAAATTAACATTTTTGATATTGCTAATTATTTAATTGAAAAAGCACATCAAGAAAATCAAGAAATAAATAATACCAGATTACAAAAGTTATTATATTATGCACAAGCTTATTATTTAGTGAATAATAATAAACAACCTTTATTTGAAGAACCTATTGAAGCTTGGGATTATGGCCCTGTTATACCAGATTTATACTTTGAATTTAGAAAATTTGTTTTTAATAAAATAGTTAAATCATCGAAAGCAACTAATAATCAACTTTCAATAAAACAAAAAGAAACATTAAATTTTGTATTGTATAAATATAAAAACAAAAGCACTAATGAACTCAGCAAACAAATACACGAAGAAGACCCATGGCAAGATAGATTTGAAAATTTTGATTTTACGTTAAATAGAATTACTAACGATGATTTATATAATTATTTTTATAAAAAAATGAAAAAAATAATATAAAAGATAAATTTTTTACAACAAAAAGAAAGGAATAAAAATGACTATAGCATTAAATTGGTTATTAACTAACGTAATAATAATAATAACAATAATAATTTCATCAAAATATTTCACTCATGATTTAAAATCTAATTTTAATGATTTAAAATCTAATTTAAAAACAAATTTTAATCATTTAAACGATAAAATAGATAAATATGATAATAAATTAAACAATATTAACAAAAATTTTGAATTATTAAAAAAAGAAATGTCATCCCATCAAGAAAGGCTGGACAAAATTATAAAATCAAAACAAGAAACAAAAAAAATAATAATAGAAACATTTAAAAAAATAGATAAATTAATAGACAACAATAACAACAAAAACAATATATAACACAAACAAACCCAAGACTCTCATTTTCGAGAGTCTTTTTTTACATCCAAATTTCAAAATAAAGGAAAATAAATAATGAAAAATAATTTCAAACAAATTATAAAACACATTAAAGAAATAGAAAAACAATTAAAAATCGTCAAAAAATATGTTAAATTATACAATATAAAAAATAAGAAGGAAATAAATGTGAATCAAAATATAAAAAATAATAACGAAAAAGTTAATGTTTTTGATGTTGTTAACTTTTTACTTAAACAATTTGATACTGATAAATATAAAATTACTAATATGAAAATTAACAAATTATTATATTATATTCAAGGCCATTATATTGCTAAATATAACGAACCCCTTTTTTTAGAACCTATCGAAGCTTGGATGTTTGGGCCTGTTATTGCTCATATTTATGGTGAATTTTTCAATTTTGTAGATAAAACAATTCCCAATAATTATATTTGCGAAGGAAAGACTGGTAACGAAATAGATCAAGAAATTCAAGAATTTATTAAAAAAACCCTTAGTAATTATATTAATTTAAACTCTTATGATTTAAGTATAAAAATTCATAACGAAAAACCTTGGAAAAACGCTTATAATCCACGCAAAAAATGGAAAAACAACATTATTACTCATCAATCTTTAAAAGATTTTTTTACAAAATAAAAACTTTATAATCTTTAAATTTACATTATTTTTAAAATATATTATTTTAATAATATAAAATTTTAATAACAAAAAAATAATATATAAAATAAACAAACCTAAGACTCTCATTTTTGAGAGTCTTTTTTTTATACCCAAATTCAACCAAAAAGGAAAATATTATGAAAAACCAAATTAAAAAAAATATTAATATGAAAGAACGAAATTTTGAAAACATTCTATTTACTATGGCAAATTATATTATTAAAAAAAATCCGACAATAACTAATTTAAAATTACAAAAACTTTTATATTATATTCACGCTCATTATTTAGTAAAAAATAAAAAAGATTCTAGCAAAGAACTTTTTCCTAATTGTTCTATTCATGCTTGGATTTATGGTCCAGTTTTTCCTAATTTATATTTTAAATTAATGCGATATGGTGATAACCCTGTTAAATTAATTAAAAAAAATGAATTTACATCTGTTAAATTAACAGAAAAACAAATAGAATCAATTAAATATATTTTAAATAAATATGGTAATATGAAACCTGTTGAACTTACAAATAAAACACACCGAGAAGAACCTTGGATCAATAATTTTGAAGATGATTTTTTTGATCCAAGCGATAATATTATTTCAGAAAAAGATATTTTTGAGTATTATATTAAAAATCCTTTAAAATTATAATTTTTTTATTTTTAAGACTAAATTAAACCAAAAAAAGATAATTAAAAAGAATTAATTAAATTAGTTCTTTTTTTTAATTTAAAAACAAAAACAAAAAAACAAAAAAAAAAAAAACAAACCCCATTTACGCAACCAGGGTTTTTAAAAACCCAGTTGCGCCATAACAATTTCCCAACACAGCAACACAAAACAAAAACTAACGCGCAGGAAATTAAAAAAATAATCAAAATTATAAAAAAATTAGAAACTACAAAACACTAATTTTTATAATTTAATTTATAATTTTTATATAAATATTAAAAGAAAGAAAAGAAAAAATATGAACTCAAAACAAATAATTATAACATTTATTACTTTAATAACTTTAATTGGCACTGGTTGGTATTGTTATTCCAAATTCAAACCAATAACACCAAATTCACAAAATACACCACAAAAACCAGCTGAAACTAACAAACAACAATTAGAACAAAAACAAAATGAAACACAAAAACAATATGAAAACAAAAAACAAGAAATAGAATCATTACAAAATAAATCATCAGAACAAGATGAAAATAAAAAACAACAAATAGAACAAAAACAAAACGAACCACATAAACAAGATGAAAATAACAAAAAACAAATAGAACAAAAACAAAACGAACCACAACCAGCTAGCACAACACCACCAACTGGAACAACAACAACTGGATCACAAACCTCACCAGTTCAACCACCAATTGAACCATCACAACAACAAGAATCATCACAAAATGAACCATCAACACAAGATGACTTAAACAACCAACAAATAGAACCGTCACAAAATGAACCACAACCAACTAGCACAACACCA
>NZ_JAHRHX020000093.1:0-1715 GCF_020312115.2 Candidatus Phytoplasma sp. AldY-WA1 | reverse complement strand
CTAATTTATTATTGTGTTCGTCTAATTTATTATTGTGTTCGTCTAATTTATTGTTTAATTTATCTATTTTATCGTTCAATTCTGTTTTTAAATCTTTGAAATCCGATTTCAATTCTGTTTTTGAATCTTTGAAATCCGATTTCAATTCTGTTTTTGAATCTTTGAAATCCGATTTTAATTCTGTTTTTAAATCTTTTAAATCCGATTTTATTATTCCTATTATTGTTACAACTATTCCTATTATTGTTCCAAATATTCCTATTATTGTTGCAACAATTTGTAACCAATTTGAACTTTTATTCTCTTTTTCATTTTCTTTTATATTCATTTTTTTATTTTCCTTACAATTTTTTTGTGTTATATATTGTTTTTTTGTTTTTAAAAATTTTACATTGTTAATATAACATATTTTTAAAATAATGCAAATTCAAAGATTATAAAAGTGTGTCTTTTATAAAAAAATATTTTAATATTTGAAGAATAATAATATTTTGTTATTATCATTATTATTATAATTATTTAATGTAGTTGATGGTTTTGTCAAATCCTTCGATGACGATAAATGACATATTTTTTTCTCCTTTAGGTGAATTTTGGTATAAAAAAAAGATTCATATAAAATGAATCTTTTTAATTGTTAATAATTGTTAATTTAGTTTTGTTTTTTTTAATGTCTTGGCGTGTTTTGTTTTTTTGTTTTGTAATGGGTGATTTAAATCGCCTGGTTTTTTTGCTGGTTGGTGTCTTTGTTTTTAAATTAAAAAAAGAACTAATTTAATTAGTTCTTTTAGTTATTTTTTGCGCTTTTATTTGGTTTTAAAAATAAAAAAAATTATAATTTTGAAGGATTTTTAGTATAATATTCAAAAATATCTTTTTCTGGAATAATATTATCACTTAAATCACAATGATCATCATTAAAGTTGTTGATCCATGGATCTTCTTGATGTGTTTTACTTGAAAGTTCAAAAGGTTTCATATTACCATATTTTTTTAAAATATATTCAATTGATTCTATTTGTTCTTTTGTTAATTTAACAGATATAAATTCGTTTTCTTTAATTAATTTAACAGGGTTTATCACCATATCGTGATAATTTAAAATATAAATTAGGAAAAACTGGACCATAAATCCATGCATGAATAGAACAATCAGGAAAAAATTCTTTGCTAGAATCTTTTTTATTTTTTACTAAATAATGAGCGTGAATATAATATAAAATTTTTTGTAATTTTAAATTAGTTATTGTCGGGTTTTTTTAATAATATAATTTGCCATAGTAAATAAAATATTTTCAAAATTTGGTTCTTTCATATTTTTAATTTGGTTTTTCATAATATTTTCTTTTTTGGTTTAATTTTGGTATAAAAAAAGACTCTCAAGTGAGAGTCTTGGATTTTTTATTTATTTTTTATTTATATTTGATAGTCAATTATGTTTTTTTATTATTATTATCTATTAATTTGTCCATTTTTTTAAATGTTCCTATTATTGTATCTTTTAATTATTGAAAGGAATACCCAAATACGATACTTGGCCGCTATTTAGTTGGGAATTTGTGAAAAAATTAAGGAAGTATCAAAATAAAGATACAAACTTAACAGTAAACACAAATACTTATAAAAGCAGAACTAAGCTAACGGATAGATTGCAAGCTGTTAAATGTGAAAACTGTTTAGTAAAAGGAGTTTCATTAGAGATTCATCATACAAAA
>NZ_JAHRHX020000012.1:0-22220 GCF_020312115.2 Candidatus Phytoplasma sp. AldY-WA1 | reverse complement strand
GCCTATTACTGAAAATGAAAATATTTCTGATGAAAATGAAGTTTATGAAAAAAAACAACAAATATTAGACAAATTAGAAAAAGATTTAAAGAAACAAGAAGAATTTTTTGCAGAATTTTGTTCAGATCAAGATAAAACAGAAATTCAAAAAAAATTGAAAGAAATAAAAGAAAAAATCCCAACTTTAAAAAAAATTTTCGAACAAAATGAGCAAGATAAAAAAACCAAATATACTTTCGAAAAATCTAAAAAATGTTTTGAAGATATTTTTAGTGGCGCATTAGGTGCAAATGAAAAACAAAATTGTGAAGAATTGGTTACTTATATAAAAACATTTCTTAAAATGTGTGAAATAAGAGATGAAAATATTTCAGTAAAAGAAAATAAAACTGTTTCAAATATTGAGGAAGTTGACAAAAAAATCGAAACATTAAGAAAATATTTAAATGGTTATGCTTTTTTATTAGATATATATTTAAATAAATTTAAACAAATAAAAGATTTAATTGAATCATTATCTTCTAGAATAGAAAAAGACAAATTAATAGAATTACAAGACATTCTGAAGAAAGAATATACTAAATTTTTATTAGAATTAATTACAAAGACAAGCCGAAGCGGCACAATTATCAAAGAAACATTAGAGGACGCACGAAAAAGAACATAAACGAAATATTAAGTTCATAATTAATTTTTAATTATTAATTTTTAATTTTAAAATTTTAAATCATTAATTTTTAATTATTAATTTTTAATTATTAATTTTTAATTATTAATTTTTAATTATTAATTTTTAATTATTAATTTTAATTATTAATTTTTAATTATTAATTTTTAAATCTTTTAAAATTTTAAATCAAAAAAGGTAAATTTATGGAAACACTTCATAATAAAAATCAAAATAATTCTTGAAGTTTAGGTTCGGCATTATAAGTTTTTGGCAGTTCTAATTTTATTAACTTCTTTATCATTTATTTTAGCTGTTATCGTTTTATTACGCTCACCAGCTAAAGAAAATGAGGCTCATTTGCCACCTTCATTTCCACCTTCGAATAATCCGACTCTATACCTTTATCTAATAATTCATCAGATGTTAGTAGTTCTTTAGTAGAATTGCTTGATCTAAAGAAATTAATAGTGGTGGTTTATGTCTCTGGATGATTTTTATGGTGCTGATGAAATTAAAGGTACATTAAAGATTATATATGTAGATGGACATCAGACAATAAAAGATATATAATTCGTTGACTGGTAAATCTTCAGGTCTTCCTTTTCCTATGGGGATTATTTTTACGGACCTCCAGGAACAGGAAAAACAACACTTGCTGAGGGTTTTGCGAAGATTCGAAAATGAATTTTACCCATTCTAATGCTGTCATTACAAGACATAGAAGATATTTGGCGTAAAGCTGAAACAATAGTCCTTCTTGTATTTTTGTAGATGAAGCGGAAGAAATTTTAAAATCAAGAGCTGAAAAAGACTGCGCAATTTTTAGAAGCTGGAGATAGTAAAAAAACAAATACTTTTTACAAGAAATTGAAGGGGTCAAAACCGATAAAAAAACCTGTTTTCTTTATTGCAGCTACTAATCCATGGACAAAATTGATTCAGCTATCCGTTCTCGTTGCAGAATCTTTATTTGTTAGTGACTCCAATCAAGAAGATAAAAGACTTGGTTACATTCAAGCAGTCATTAAGAATATGCTTAAATTAAAATAGAAAAATATGCTTATAAGATTATATTCGTATTTTGTTAATAAAATGAACGTAGCTTTAAGAAATCCCGAATTATTCGCTATCGCTATTAAACATGGTTATTATATTCCTGCTTTAAGGGCTACTGAGATAAAAGGAACATCTGATAAAAATAATCCTAACGGTAATTTAGAAACTTTAGACGATAAATTAAAGACAACAGTTATTAATCCGATCTGATATAACTAATAACAAAAACAAAAAAATTTATAATTCATATCAAGATGTTTTAGAGAATTTAATAAATTAGATCTATATTTAGAAAATCATGTATCGAAGATACAGAAGCATGGCGAAAATTTCTTACAGAAAATTATACTGATCGTGAAGACCAATCACTATATGATATTGAAACTTTAGAAAAAGTTAAAAATATTTTTATGATTTAACTTCAGGGCGAAAAATGAAAGCCATGATGGTGAAGGCAGCTGAAAAAGCCGCTCGTCGTGTAAAAAAGAAATCGATGAACAAAAGGCAGCTGAAAAAGCCGCTCGTCGTGTAAAAAGAAATCGATGAACAAAGGCAGCTGAAAAAGCCGCTCGTCGTGTAAAAAAGAAATCGATGAACAAAAGGCAGCTGAAAAAGACGCTCGTCGTGTAAAAAAAGAAATCGATGAACAAAGGCAGCTGAAAAAAGCCGCTCGTCGTGTAAAAAGAAATCGATGAACAAAGGCAGCTGAAAAAGCCGCTCGTCATTAGCGATGCTAAATAGAAATAACTGATTTAGAAAGAAACTTTTAGAGAATATTTTGGAAATCAAAAAAGAGTTTTATGACATTAATGAATATTATGTAACAAAATCAGAAGTGGACAAATCACAAGTGAACAAATCAAAAATAAGAAGAAAAAGAACAACAAAAATTAATCTTTTTATGGAAAGAATAATTTAAAGATTCTTTTTTGAAAAGGTTCAAGTATTGAAGATGCAAAATTAACTGAAGAAGAAAAAACAGCAGTTAATAATTTTTTTCAAATACAAAATATTTCAGATCTAAACACATGTTTCTTTTACAAAAATTATTAATTCTGTTAAAAAATAAAAGGAGTTATGAATGAAAACAAATAATTTCAAAATATTCTAAAACGTCTTTGTTTTCTTTTTACTTTTTATTTTTCTTTTTCTTTTTCAATTTTCTTTTGTAATTTGATATACAGTTCAGAAAAAGAAAATTATGAAAAACAATATAAAAAACAAGAAGAAAACTGTATTCAAGAAACAAAACAAAGAGAAGAAAAACTTTTTGAAATGTTTTACGATTTTAAATATGATATAGCTCCAATGTTAGAAGCAAAAAAATTCGAGGTTTTAAAAGATTGTCATTTATTTCAAGATCAAAAAGATCAAAGAAAACAAAATTTTGATGATTTTTTGGATTTTTATAAAGAAAAAGAAGAAAAAAAGTTAGATAGTCTAATTAAATCAGAAGAATTTAAATTATTAACAGATTTTGAAAAAAAAATATTTTTTTTAAATCCTAATATCAGAGAATTAGGATTATTTATTGATTATTCTAACAAAAAATACTGTAATACATATAAAGATTTTTTTTATTATTTATATTTTGATTTTATTTTAAACAAAATAGATGATAAATATACAGACGAATCTCATTTAACTAAAAGAAATCCAGAAAATTTAAAACGAACTCAACTTTTTAGTTATCTACCAGAAGTAACTAATTTACAATTTAAAATTGAATATTTAAGATACTTTTATAAAATATTAACTGAATTATACGAACAAACTACACCTTTATCCTACTCATATTATGATTCTATTGAATCGGAAAAAGTTATTGACAATGAATTATTGGAATTAATAAAACAATGTGTTGATGAATATAAGAATAATGAAGAAAATAAATTAAAAAGAAAAAACAAATTAGAAAATTTTTTTAAAGATAATTTAGAATTATTTCAATATTTAGGTCGGATAGATACAGTAAAAAACAAATTAGAAAAAGATTTCAATGATAATTTAGAAAATAGTAAAGATTTTTTACAAAAAATGTTAAAACCTGATATTAATAAACCGGATTTTTGTGAAAAAAAAACATTTCTTTTGAAAACAAGTTTATATAATGATAATTTAGAAATTCCTAGTTTAAATAAAAAAGAATTAATTGAACATATAATTCATAAGAATGATGAATTAATTAATGAAGATTTATTATCCAATGTCTTAGAAACAGAAAAAAATTTATATAAAATGTATTTAGATTATAGTGCTTTTGTTTTTAAGTCTAGTTGTCTTTACTCAAAAGATGATAATAATATCAATGTTTTAGAAATTATTAATAATAAAAAAAAAGATTTATCTAATTATTGTAAAAAAAAATTTAATGAATATAACAAGATATATAAAGAACTATCAGATAAACTTCAGCAATATTTACAATATTTAAAGAAAGAATTAGAAGATCAAACAAAAGATATCGATAATAGATATGTAGATCCTGAGATAGACAAAAATAGCCAAAAACTAAAAATAGATAGACAGACACAAAAACAAAATATAAAACAATTTTTAGATACAGGTTCTTTATTGGATACAAGTTCTTTAGGTATAGATCAAAAAACTATTTATTTACAAAACCCGGAAGTTTTAAAATACCAATTACAATTGCAACTTGATGAAATTGAAAAGGAATATATTTTAAAACCTTCTGAATTTTATGAAAACGAAATAAACGTAATTACTGAAGAAGCTGAATATTTAATTAATTTTATTAATTTTTCGGATAATGATATAGAAATTTCGGATAATGATATAGAAATTAATGAAAAAAACAGAAAAACAAAAATTGCAGATGAAATTAAATCTTTACTTGATGAAATTGAAAATGAATATATTTTAAAATCTTCTGAATCTTATAAAAACGAAATAAACACAATTGTTGAAAAAGCTAAAGATTTAATTAATTTTATTAATTTTTCGGATAAAGACAAAATTAATGAAAAAATTAAATCTTTAAAAAATGATATTGTTCTTTTAAAAACAAAATTAAAAAACGTAAATCATAACAAAATAGATAATTGTAAAGATAATTTAAATGTTTCGAATGAAAACATAGAACTTAAGGATAAAATTCAATCTTTACACAAGAAAATCGATTGTTTAGAAAAAAAACCTCATTACAAAACACATACTCTTAAAGATAATTTAAAACAATTGGTTAAAACATATTTAGTCATAAAAACTGATTTGATAGACGATAAGAATATAATTGATACTAGAATTGAAGCCTATAAAGATTATTATGAGCGTAAAAAGAAAGAAATTTTAGATCCATATTTAAAAATCATCAGTAATTTACAAATTAAATATTATAATTCAGTGTCTGATATTTTAAAAGATATAGAAAAACGAAATGTCGTTTATAAAAAAAATAATAACAAATCTGAATATTCTTTTAAATATTCTTTTTCGACAAATTCAGAAGATAAAGATATAGATAATTGTTATGAAAGACTTCAAGATTATTTACGTCTTAATTATCCTCGTAAAACAGAACAAAATTTTGAATTTTCTTTGGATAATATTCAACGGATTGGACAATTTTTAGCTAATTATAAAAAGAAGTTAAAAGATAATTTTGAAAGTTATATACTTAATACAGAACAATTAATTGATTTCTATGATTTGGAAAACGAAATTATTAAAAATTTCGAAACAATGCGAGAACCGAAAAATATTAATAATGATCATAATATTGAATTAAAAAAAATATTAGACAAATTAAAAATAGAATCAAAAGATTTAAACCGAAATTTTGAAGAAAAATTGAAAACTTCAGACTATAAAGATCAAAAACAAAAATTAGATAAATTATGTAAACATATAGAAGAAAACAGAGATATTTTTAAAGCTAATATGGAAGAATTAATCAATATTGTAAAAAATCAACATGAAGAAGAAAAAAAAATAAGAGAATTTGAGATAGAGATTCAAAAAAACAAAGAATATTTAAATGAATTAAACCAAATTATTGAAAGTTATTCAAACCTAAATAATAAAGAACAAAAAGAAAAAAACAATGGAATTAATTCTTTAAATAAAGATGAGGAGATCGTTAAAAAAAGACAAGAAACATTAAACAGTTTAATCAATTCCTTGAATGACGAAACATACAATTCCTTGATTGAAGCAAAATCCAAGATAAAAGCAAAAATAAACGATTTAGAAACAAAATTAACAGTTAATAAAAACGAACATTCTTCTTTAACAGAAAAATATCAAAAACAACAAAATTTAAATATTTTAGATAAAGAAAATTTTCTTAATCTTGAAAAAAATTATATTTATATAGATGCTAAATCATTTTTCGTTGAAGGAGAATTTGATTTTATCAGTGAAGGAGAATTTGATTTTATCAGTTGGTTAGATGAAAACTTTCCTAACAGACGAATAATTGATAATAAATATATTGATTCACAAGAAAAAAAACAACAACCAATAAATATTTATACTATAAATTATCCTTATTCACAAAATACCGAAAATTTCCAAACAAAAATAAATGATACTTTTTTCCAAAACCAAGACTCAAGTTTTTATTTGGTTTTAAATATACACTTAAATGTCCAAATCAAAATAAACTATCGAGTTAAATTTTATGAATAATTATTTTATAATAAAAAATAAAAATTATGTCATCTGTCTTTTATGGATATTTGCTATAAATCTTTCTTTATCAATTTTTTTATATGCAGAAAATCATGTTCTAATTAATAATCTTTTATCTGAAGTATTTCATATTAATTCTGAAGATTTTTTAGAAAATAAGACTAATTTATCTGAAGTTGAAATTACAAGTTATCATGAATCAGGTCATACTATTATCACTCTTTTGTATCCTGAATATTTTGAATTTTCAGGAGTTACTATTATACCTTACGGAGATATTTTAGGGCATTCTGATAAGAAAACTAAAGAACCAAATTGGCAAGCAGAAGCTTTAGTTAATTTTGGCGGGACATCTGCCGAAAATCTCTTATTTAAAAGAAAACAAATCCCTAAAGATATAGTAGGTAAGGGTTCAGGTAGTGATCACGCTAATGTAAATTTTTTAGTTCAAAGAAATTCTACTACACCACGAAAAGATTACGATCTTTTATACAAAGAATGTCAAAAATTAATTGAATTAAATCAAACTACTTTAACTAAAATTGCCGAAAAATTATTGATTAAAAAAACTTTATTTCCGAATGATATTAAAGATATTTTAAAAAAATATCCTTTACGAAAAATATCTTAAAAAAAATAAAAAAAATATAATAAAAAACAATATTTTTTATGTTGTTTTTTTATTATATTTTTTTTAATTCAAACATTTTTTGACATATATATATTCGTTAATAATAATTAACATTCCAATATTAAATACAAGAAATTTTATCAAAAAATGTTTAATAATATTTATTATTAAATCTATTCTTATATGTATGTGGGTAATTTTTATTACATTAAGATATTGGTACTTTGTTAAACCAAATGATGTCAAAAAAGATACAAAACTAAAAACTTTAATAACGATAATAGCTACGAAATATGAGCAACAACAACAATGGTTAAATACTCGACCTAAATTAAGATGGTGTTTTAGTTGCATCTTATGATTATAAAACAAGGTACAACGCAGTGATGATAAACTTTTATTATGGAAGTGAAAAAAATCCCCAAAATATTTAATCAATGTTTATTTTAAACTTGGTCTTAATCCTTTTAACATAACATATCCTGATTGCGACTTTGAATACATCTTAGAGACCTCTTAAAATATGAAATTGCCATCGAAGAAGCCTTTGCTTTTGAAAAAAAGAAAAAATTTAAATCAAAATCCCTGATTCTCTTGTTCTCATTAATCCATTAACAAATAGAAAAGAGATCATAATTTACATAATTAATAGAGAATATACAAAAAGAATTTAAGGCAGAAAATGAAAAATCAGAATCTAATTACATTGAATTATCTTATCATTAGTTATTGATATTAAATGCTTTCAAAACCAAAGATAAAATTTATAATATTATTTGTGGAGATAGTAAATCTAAAACATATTTGTTTATAAACTATATGTCACTGGTTTCATTTATGACAATTGGTTTATCGATGGTATGGTGTTGTTGGTTCTTTTAATTCTTTTAGTCATTATTATCATACTACAATACCGTCCGAAAAACCTAAATAATTAGATTTAAACGTAATCTTTTATTAATGATCGAAAAGACTCTTTTTATAGAGTTTTTTTATTTAAAAAAATAAATCAAAGAAGAAACTAAAATGAATCAAGATCAATCTCATTTATTATCTAAAATTTTTATTTTTATAATATTAAACTATTTTATTTTATTACTTTTTATTTCATTTATTATTTAATCAAATTTTATTTTTTAACTTTAAAAATAAGTATTAACCGATTAAAAAAAATGTCAAATAAACATACCTGAAATAATTATAGTAAATAAATAAAAAAGTTTTTTTATTTAACATTAAAAATTTTGAAATTATATAATAAAAATATGTTCAATTTAAATATTGAATTTTTATTATTAAAAAGGAAATACAATTTATGGGTAATAATTTTTTCAAAAAACTAGTACTATTTATCATCCCTCTTTGTGCAATAGCTGCTATAATTTGGTTTTGTAAATATAAAAATAATCCTACAAAAAATATAGAACCGTCATCTTCTTTTGATTTAGAATCAAAATCTGAAAATACAAAAGAATCAGAAAAAGATAACGAAGATAAAACAAAAGAAAATAATGAAGAAAAAAAAGAATATGAAACAATCGTCGAATACGAACCAAAAAACGAAAAATTGATTAATGAAGAATCAAGAGAAACAAAAATAGAAAACCTTCCAAAAAAAGACATCCAAAAAATCGAATTACCCACTGATAATCTTGACCTTCGTGAAGCTATTAATAAATATAAAATAGAAAATCAATTAAATAACTATGGGGGGGAATATGAAGAAAAAATTGAACGTAAAACGATTGAATTGGACAAAATTGAATTAAATTGGAACAATTTGAAATTAACAAACATCTTCGAAACCGAAGATAAAATTTATCATATTATTTGTGAAAATAATAATGAATTTAAACAATATAAGGATCAACTGATCGAATGGATGAATCAATGTCCCATTAAAAAGGGTAAAAAATGCCCACCAATTTCAGAAATAAAAGATAAATTCAAAACGAAAAATAGATCACTTATAAAAAAATTAAAAAAATTATTTGGAAAAGGCGAAAAAGACATAACCGTTTTTTATGATGAAGAAGGTAATGAATGTTATTTTGAATATAAATCATCTGATCTAATAACATATGTGATGGGTGTCTCTACAATTGAACTTTCTGAAGAATTGTTACCTAATCATTATTATAATACTACAAAACCACCAGAAAAACCTTCAAAATTAGATTTAAATGTAAACTTTAAAAATTAAAAACAAATTCATTTAAACTTAAATTTATAAGTTTTAATATTGTAATTTTTTAAAAAAATATTTTGATATTATGATTTATATTTTTTAACATAAATTTTGTTTTATAATATTTATCTTATTTTTTTAATTATTGAATTTCGCACTGTTCTAAAAAATTGTAAATAAATTCATTTTTAATACCGAAAAGACTACTTAAAAAAACTAGTCTTTTTTTGTTTTTAGCGAAAAGTGATTTTAAAAATATACAATGTTAAAAAAATTTACATTTTTTTATAACGCTTCGTTAAGTAAGATAATATCTACGAACCAAACCATATTTCACAATTGTTCCAGAAACTTTTATTAATGCTAAATTTTTTTGATAAAAAAACGTCAACCGAATTATTATAATAGAGTCAATCCTTTTGAAGATACTTCCTTTCCAATTTGCATTGTTTGTTTTAACGGTATCAAATTCGAACAACAAATAAATTTATAAAAACAATGTGTAATAAGTTAGAAAAATACTTTTATTTAAGTAAATTAAAAAAAATACCATTAAAAAATAATTTAGAAAGACAAATTAATTTTACTTGTTTCAATAATTATATAAACCCTTATAGAATCGCGTCTTTCAAATTAAATCATACAAAGGAGAATTTTATTTTTTTATTTCAAAAAAATTATATTTATTAAAATAAAAACCTGTTTTAAAAAGGTTATTTTTTATTGTATATATTGTTTTTTTATCAAAAAAATAATGTATTATATAAATAATAAAAAAAAAGTCATTTTAAGTTATATCTACAAATGAAAATTTTAAAAGCAAATAAAAAATAATTTTAAATAATTTTTTATTTTAATATCTTTTTATAGTCTATTCCTCCCTTGAAATAATTATGGTAAATAAATAAAAAACTTTTTATTAAACATTAAAAATTGTAAAAAAATATATAATAATATTCAATTTCAATAATTAATTATTATTATTAAAAGGAAACAAAAATTTATGAATAATAATTTTTTTAAAAAAAATTGGTTAGCTATTGTTATCTCTATTGGTATAATAGTTATTATAATACTTATAATTTATTTTATAAAGTCAAAAGATGTTAAACAAAATACAAAAGAATCTTTACCTCATTCTTATTTAGAACCAAAAAATCAAAGTAAAATTGAATTAGAAAAATATGACGAAGATAAAATAAAAGAAGAAGATAAAATAAAAGAAATTAATGATAAAATTTTATTACCGATCATATCAAACGAAAAAGAAGATAAAATAAAAGAAGAAGATAAAATAAAAGAAATTAATGATAAAATTTTATTACCGATCATATCAAACGAAAAAGAAGATAAAATAAAAGAAGAAGATAAAATAATCAAAATATATGAACCAAAAAACCATGAAGTGATTAACGAAGAACAAAACGAAATAGAAATTAAAATTACTTGAAAAAACAGAAATAAATCTCCCTTGATTCTCTTGACCCTCAAATGTAAGCTATTAACAAATTGAAAATAGATAATAATTTACATAATTACAATGGATAATATATAAAAAAGAAAATAAAATCAAAAAATTAAAAATCAGAATCTAATCTCATTAAATTCTCTTTTAACTATTTTACATTAACAAACATCTTTGAAATCGAAGATAATATTTATCATATTATTTGTAAAGATGAGAAACGTAAAGAAGATTTGTTTAGATAATATAACAAGAAACTTATCAAATGGATGAAACAATGTTATATTAAAAAAGTGTAGATTATTCAGCTGTAGAAATAAAAAGTAATTTCGGTCAGTATAATCGTTTTGATCATTATTATCATACTACAAGACCACCCGAAAAAAATAAAGAATTATGATTAAAGTTAACCTTGAACTACTAATTTAAAAGACTCTTTTTATAGAGTCTTTTTTATTTAACAAAATAAATCAAAGGAGAAACTAAAAATGAATCAAGATCAATCTCATTAAAATTAAGTATTAACTGATTAAAACAAAAACGTCAAATAAATATTCCTGAAATAATTATGGTAAAAAAATAAAAAACTCTTTATTAAACATTAAAAATTATAAAAATATATAATAAAAAATGTATTTAATTTTAATATTTAATAAATTATTACTAAAAGGAAATTAGATTTATGAATTTTTTCAAAAAATATAATGGTAAAACAAAAATAGGATTAATTTTTATTGGAGTTGTATTAACAACTTGTGGTATCGCATTCGCTATATCTAAACATTTCTCAAAGAAAACAGAACATAAAGTAAACGTTCAGAACAAATTGGCTAGATTAATTGTTACAGAATCTCAAACAAAAGATCCTTCAGTTAACAAACTTTTAATTCCAATTGACTATCCAATGTTAAATTCAACTACTGACACTCATAAAGTAATCAAAACTTTCATCGGTAGACTTGATAACCAAGGAACAAAAATCAAACAAGATATGTTTTTGAAAACAACAATAAAATACGAAAATGATGAAAATAATAAAATAAGTAAATTATTTAATTCACAACTTTTAGTCGATGATGTAATTTATAAAGACGCAAACCGTCAAAAAATAGATGAAAATAAAGACTACAAAATCACAGTTGAAACACAACAAAGATATTTCGCTAGTGAAAATTTAAACGAAATAACAGTTACTGTTGAATATGAATTAGTTGATTCTCAAGGTAGACCGTTCGAAGGAACAAAAGATATTATTCAAACTGGAACTGCAAATAAACAAGATTAATTTATTTTAGATTTAAATTAATTTTAATTTTAAAAATCCTTTTTGAGATTGATTTAAATTACTACTAATACAATTAATTAATCCTTTTTCTTGACTAGTTAATTCGTCTCATTTCGCTTTAATGTTTGTTGTAATTAATTGTTCTTTCGTTCAATTAACCGACATCATTTCTGACTTTGTATGACTTCAGGAATTCATTCGTTTTTATGATGCATTATTAAAAATTTTAACTTTAATAATGTTTGTTTTACTAATAACAGTTTTTGTTATAGGAATATTCGGTCCAAAATCTGAAACAACACCAACGACAACGAATACACCAATTATAATTGTAGAATTGAGAACTAACGGAATTCAACCAACTTCAATTATAGATCTAAAAATTGAATCAAAAACTGAAAGTCAAACACCAACAATTGAAAACAAAACAACAATTGAAAACCAAAAATAATCAAAATAAAAAAATAACTATTTAATTTTCAACACAAAAAAACAAAGAATAAAAAAACAATGTTAAACAATTAACAAAAATTAAATAAATTAAAAAAAGGAGAAAAAAATAAACGAAAATAAAAAACAAAATTACTAAAAAACAAAGAATTTGTTAAAAAATTAGAAAAATTTAAAGATTTAACATATACAATTCGCGAAATTAAATGGCGTGGTCGTTTTGAATCTTTTTATGAATCAATGAGATATCATTGTAAAATTGATATTACTGATTGTTTAAATAATTTTCTTTATGTAATAGATGAAAAATTTGATGATTTTATGGATGATGTCGAATCAGAAGTTGAAACATTTAACCGAGGAATTAAAACAAGAATACAAATTAACTGATGAAGAATTAGAAGATTTTCTTTAATTCTAAAAAAACTAAACAATTTTTTTAAAAAAAATAAAAAAATAAAATTATAAAAATCAAAAAAAAGAAAAAAATTATGTTAACAAACAAAGAAACAAACTTTACAACAAAAACACAATCAAAGTTTTACAAATATTTTAGTTTTCTATTATTTTTCATGATTTGTATTATGTCAATTTTTATTTACATACATCATGACGCAATTACCCATATTGAAATGAATAATTCAAAAAAATTAAAAATGTTTGAATACAAAATTAATGAACTAGAAAAGAAAAAAGAAGCACAATTATTACAATCATCATCAGCAAACAACACATCAAATAAGGCTGATAATTTATCACAACCAGACGACGAAGGACCAGCACACACTTTCGTACCAGCTAATTCTAAGAAATTTTTATCATTTGATAAATTAATCGGATTTAAAGAAGAATTAACAGCATGTGATGGATTCTTAGACTATTTAAAAAATAAATCAAATTATGAAGGAATCGGAGATGTCGAAGCACCGTTAGGAATCTTAATGTATGGATGTCCTGGTACTGGTAAAACAACATTAGCTCGAGCATTAGCAAAAGAGACTAAATTACCGTTTTTCGAAGTAAGCAGTTCTATCTTCTCTCAAAAATATAAAGGACTTGCACCGCAAATGGTTCAAGACTTATTTACAGCAGCAAGAAAAGAAGCTGAAGCTAAAGAAAATAACGGAGCAATTATCTTTTTAGATGAATGTGAAACTATTTTTACTGATTTAGGTTCACTTGAAGCTGGATCCGAAATTGCAAACGTTGTTAACCAATTTAAAACTGAAATGACATCAGTTGATAACAATCCAAACAAACCAATCTTTGTCATCGGTGCAACAAACCATATCGAACAAATCGACGAAGCTATTAAATCAAGATTTACATACAATATCGAAGTCAAACCAGGAAACAAAGAAGAACGTCAAAAGATGTTAGAATTCTTAATCAAAAAACGTAATAATCCATACTGTCCTGATTCAAAAGATTATTTATTAAATGTCATTAACGAATCATTAGACCGTTTACCAAAAGAACAAGAATTTTTAAAAGCAAATCGTACACTCGAAAATCTTTTAAAAACGACAGTCAGTGTATTCGCAAGAAATCGTGGAACTGGTGAAAACAAAAAAACCGCAATTCAAGTAGATGATTTAAAACAAGCATACAAGATGATAATTTCACCAAACATTGATGTGTTAAATCAAATAGAAAAAGAATTAACATCTCAATCTAAATAATTTTAAACCATATTAATAGCTGTTTTTAAAAACAGCTATTATTTTTTACTATATTAAAAAGCTCACAACTCAAAACACAAAAACAAAAGAGAGAACTGTGAAGCAATTAACAAAAAAATCATACTAATAAAAAAAACAAAACAAGAAAGGAAAAATAAACATGATTTCAATAACAATATTATTTTTTCAACATTATAAAATTATAATTTCACTTGTTTCAATTATACCTATTATATTTCTAATTTACGGAATATACCAATCTTCACGAAAAAAAATTATTATTTCAGTTACAATGTTAATTTTATTATTAGGATTATTTTTCTATATAGCGAAAAAAGAATCATCATCATCTAAATATACAACCAAAACATTTATTCATTTAGATGAAAAACTTAAACAATATGATAATCTTTTAACCAATTACGACGGTTTGAATGCAAAACTATATGACGAAGCAAAAAAATTGAAGATGAAATAAAAGAATTACAAGAATCTCTTACATTAACCCAAGAAGTTGAAGAAAGAATCAAAAATAAACTAGATGAAAATGGAAATAAAATTAAAGAAATTAAGGAAAAATGTAAATATATCGAAAAAGACATTCAAATTTTAAATGGTCAATTAATTGATTTAGAAAAACAAAAAATAATAAAAGAAGCAGAAATAAAAATAAAACAAGAACAATTAGCTAAAGAATTAGACGAAGCAGTACGTAAACAATTACAAAAAGAAATTGAGTCACCAAACCCTGAAACAGAACCTAAAATTCCTATTTCACAAATTAGATTTGATGAAATTACAAAATTCATTTTTTCACAAAATAATATTTCTTTACCAATCGATTTAAGTGAAAAAGAAAAAAATGAAATAGAAAAAAATAGAAAGTTTTACAAAATCGTTTTTGAAGATCAAAAAGAAATAGAAGATCAACAAAAAGAAATTGACAATTTTAATAACAAATTAAATGAAATTGAAAACAAAAAAAATGAATTAAAAAAACAAAAACAATCAACAAACGTACAAAGAGAACTTACTAGATGTGAAAATGAGAAAACTATGTATATAGGTAATTTAAAAGATGTTGAAAAATCTAAAAAAACATTAGTTGAAGAATTTAAAGAAACAACATTAAAAAACAAAAAAATTGTAATTGATAATTTAAACAAAATTTACCAAATCACTAACTAATTTAAAAGACTTTCAAATTGAAAGTCTTTTTTTATTAACAGCTGTTTTTCAAAACAGCTGTTTTTTACTATAAATAAACAATAACAACAAAGTAAAAACAAACCCCATTCAAACAGCTGATTTTTTAAAAAAATCAGCTGTTTCAATTTCCACCCAACCCCAGCACACAAAAACAAAAGACTAACGCAAAGGCAATTAAAAAAATAAACTAAATTATAAAAAAACAAAAAAAATAAAAACTACAAAACACTAATTTTTATAATTTAATTTATAATTTTTATATAAATATAAAAAAAAAAAAAACACGCAAAGACATTAAAAAAAATAAAACAAAAAAGGAAAAATAAATATGATTTCAACAACAAAACTATTATTCTCATATTATAAAATTATAATTTCATTTGTTACAATTATTCCAATTATATTTTTAATTCATGGAATATACAAATCTTCACGGAAAAAAATTATTATTTCAGTTGTGGCATTAATTATATTATTTGGGTTATTTTCTACAAGTTCAAACCAACAAATATCAAATTCAAACACTACGAAAAAATAATCTACCAAGACGACGACAAAACTATTATGTATATTATTAATGAATACAACTCCAACCGCAAAAGAATTGCAAACAAACAGTCTACCAAGACGACGGCCAAAATATTAATTACATTAACGAATACAACCCCAAAGGCCAAAAACTAAACAAACACGCTACCGTCCTGACAGTAAAATATTTGGTTCATCAACGAATACACCAACGGCCAAAAACCAAAACAACATACTATTATTTTGATGGTCAAATTATTTCTTTAATTAGAGAATACAATCCTGATAAAACTTTTAAAGAAACACACTACAACCCCTGATGGCCAAACTATTAAATTTTTCAATCAACGAATATAACTCCGACGGAACTAAAACTATCAAAGAATACAATCCTGATGGGACTTTGCAAAAATCACAGAATATAACTCCGATAGAATCATTACAAAAATGGCAGAATACAACCCCTGATGGAACAGTAAAAACTAACATAAAAAGACTCATTTAAGTGAGTCTTTTATTTTAAACAAACAAAAAAAAAAAAAACACGCAAAGACATTAAAAATAAAAACAAGAAAGGAAAATAAACATGATTTCAATAATAATATTATTTTTTTCAACATTATAAAATTATAATTTCATTTTGTTACAATTATTCCAATTATATTTTTAATTCATGGATACAAATCTTCACGGAAAAAATTATTATTTCAGTTGTAATTATATTATTTAAGTTATTTTCTTATATAAGAAAAAAAGATCCATCATCTAAATACGCTGGATATAACAGTTAATAGATTTGATGATATAATTTATAAATTAGAAAATAACTACGACAATTTTGAAGGAAAAATCACAATTGAAAGATGAATTAGCAAAATTGATGCTGAATTAAAAGAATTAGCAAGGAGATTTTAACATTAACTCAAGAACAAAAACAAAAATTAAAGAACTTTTAGACAAAAACAAAGATAAAATTCAAGAAATTAATGACAAAATAAAAGAAACAAAAAGAAGATGAAATAAAACAAAAGAAGAACAAAAGCAAAGACACAAGATGAAGATAAGCAGACAATTACAAAAAGAAATTGACGAATTAACTAAAGAACTACATGAAATTGTAAATCAATCCTCATCCAATTAAGCAAAATTAAATCATTAGAAATTCAACGCGAAAATATAATAAAATGTTAAACGTGCCGAACAGTACGAACAAGAATTACGAACAAATACGACGACTTAACCGTTAATGAAAAAACAATTTTAGGTGAAATTAAAACAATAGAACAACGTCGAAAAGAATATCAAAATTAATCGCTGAATCAGAAGTAAAACAATTAGAACTTATGTCCAAATTAATATTTAAAACTCGAATCAGAATTAGCAAAACAATGTAAACTTGCATGGGACGATTACAATAAAAACAAGAATTCAGTTTTGGAAACGTTAAAGACGCGCTTTTTGAAGGGTTCGAAATTTATCAAAATACATTTACTGGAAAAAGCGTTCAAATTTATCGAAGAATATCAAAAACGGTGCAAATACGCTTGCAAAATTTGGTAATTACAGCACACGAATTCCATCGCTGTCATGATATGATTAAAAGAAACATTTTAATGATGAATAAACACACCAAAAATGATGAATAAAGATACATATGACGGTGTTTGTAAAAGATGCGATGACACAATTAAAAAATACGAAAGAAATAGACAATTTTACAAAAAATTGAAGATTTTCAAAACAAACAAAAGATGTTAACTTGAAAAGAGAATGGAAACAAGACGGTGATGTAAACGAAGAAATTAAAGAACAAAAATGGGTAAATTAGATGATTATGTAGATCTTGTTTCAAAATTAAAAGATAATTTTAATAATAATGAACACCTGAAACCACGATTTCACAAGAAACATTAAACATTAATCGCGAAAAATAAATTAGATGAAATTGATGCTCAGAAAAGAAGTTTTAAAATCAAAATAATATAATAAAAATAACAGACATAAGAAACAAAAACATTGTATTAGAATGTTAAAAAAATTAGAAACTACAAAACAATTAATTTTATAATTTAATTTATAATTTTATATAAATATTAAAAGAAAGAAAGAAAAAAACAATCATGAATAACAATTTAAAAACTCAAAACAAAAGATTATTATTTATATTCTTTGTTTTTTATTTTAATTAGTTTATTTTGTTTTTATTTTGACTAAAAAAAAAAGAAACCAACAATAGAATCAATGCAAAATGCAATACAAAAACCAATGAAATTAATAACCAACAAATAGAACAAAACAAACTGGAAACACAAAAACAAATTGAAAACAAAAACAACAATTAGAATCATCACAAAATACACCATCAAAAACCAGCTGAAATACTACAAACAAACACAAAAACACACACTGATAAAGAAGGACACAAAATCGTTGAGAACGCGACCTCAAATAATCAATTAATTAAAAACGTTTTATGACGATAATAATAAAATTGGTTACATTTATGACTACAACGAAAACGAAAGTAATTAAAACAATAAAATATTTCTATAAATATAATGGTAAACTTGATTACATCAACGAATACAATGAAAACAACCAATTAATCAAAAACAAGTTATTATATCGACGGGTCAAACTATCACAAATTGACGAATATAACCCCATCAACGGCCAAACTAAATTATTCTACCACAGTGGTGGTAAAACTGTTTGCTGGTTTATGAATACAACAATAACAAAAAATAATTAAAAACATATTATCACTTTAATGGAATCCATCGATTACATCAACGACTATAACGAAAACGGATATTTAAACAAAGGAACAAACTATTACTATCTACCCTAATGGAAAATTAAAAATATCATAGAATTTAACCCTGATGGTGTTATTAAACCATCACAGAATACAACCCTCGACGGATCAGTAAAACTAACATAAAAAAGACTCCATTTAAGTGAGTCTTTTATTTTAAACAAACAAAAAAAAAAAAAACACTAAAGACATTAAAAAAAATAAAACAAAAAGGAAAATAAATGATTTCAACAAATTAAAACTATTATTCTCATATTATAAAATTATAATTTCATTTGTTACACTATTCCAATTATATTTTTAATTCATGGAATATACAAATCTCACGGAAAAACATATTTCAGTTGTGGTATTAATTATATTATTTAAGCATTTTCTTATATAAGAAAAGATCCATCATCTAAATACGCTGATATAACAGTTAATAGATTTGATGATATAATTTTATAAATTAGAAAATGTCTATGACAATTTTGAAGGAACAAAATCGCAATTAAAAATAAATTAGAAAAATCAATATTGAATTAACAGAATTACAAGACAAAATAACATTAACTGAAGAACAAGAAACAAAAATTAAAGAACTTTAGACAAAATGAAAATACATTCCAAGAAATCGATGATAAAATAAAAGATAATAAAAATATTTGTTTTTGGCACGGTCAATTAATTAGATTTAGAAGAACAAAGAACACAAAGTAAAAACTTAAAAACACAAGACGAACAAATACGCGAACTATTACAAAAAGAAATTGATAGATTAACTGACGAATCACAATTTATTGCCAAACAATTCCAACCAATTAAACAAAAAATTAAAGAATTAGAAAACGATCATAAAGCATTTAAAGAAATGTTAACTTGTGTTGAAAAATTCAAACAAGAATTAGAATGTAAATATGACACTTTATCTGTTACAGAACAAACTATTTTTAATAAAATTAAAACAGTAGAACAACGTCGAAACGAATATCAAAAATTAATTGATGAAGTAGAAGTAAAACAATTAGAATTGATAAATAAAATTAATGTTTTAAATATGGAATTACAAGCAGTAACAACATGTAAACTTGCTTGTGATGATTACAATAGAGGACATGCATTTAATTTTGAAAATGTTAAAGAAGCTCTTTTTGAAGGATTTGAAATTTATCAAAATACATTAACTGCAAAAGCATTCGTAAATGTATCAAAAAATATAAAAATGGGCGCAAAAACGATTGCAAAAATTGCAATTACAGCAACCGAATTTCATCGTGGTTTTAATATGATCAAAAGAGATTATTTCAATGATGATGATACACCAAAAATGATGGATAAATATACATACGACAAAACTTGTGATATATGTGATCGTGCAATTAAAAAATACAAAAAAAATTTGATGAATTTACAAAAAAAATTGATGATTTTCGAAATAAACAAAAATCTATCGATTTGAAAAAAGAAATTGATGAAGAAGATGATGTAGATAATAAAATTCAAGACAAACGAGAATCGAGATTGGATGGTTATATAAAAATTGTTAACGAATTGGAAACTAAATTAAACAAGAACGAAACACCAGAAGATATGATTATTACACAAGAAACATTAAACATTGCTCACGAAAATAAATTAGATGAAATTGATGCTCGAAAAGATGCTATAAAATCAAAACAATTTTATAAAGTTCAAGATATAAGAAAACAAAAACGTTGTGCTCGAATGTCAAAAAAATTAGAAACTATAAAACACTAATTTTTATAATTTAATTTATAATTTTTATATAAATATAAAAAAAGGAAAAAAACAATTATGAATAACAATTTAAAAAAACAAAACAAAAGAAAATTATTATTATATTCTTTTGTTTTTTTATTTTAATTGGTTTTACTTATTTTATTTTGACTAAAAAAAGAAACCAACAATAGAATCATCACAAAATGAAACACAAAAACAAGATGAAAATAAAAAACAACAAATAGAATCATTACAAAGTGAACCATCAAAACAAGATGAAACTAACAACCAACAAATAGAATCATCACAAAATGCAATACAAAAACAATATGAAAATAAAAAACAACAAATAGAACAAAAACAAACTGTAACACTAAAACAACAAGATTCACCACAACCAGTTGAATCACCACGAAGATCAATCACAGAATCAAAAGTTGTAAATCAAAATTCAAATGAAAATAAAAAACAAAAACAAAAAACATTCTACAACTCTGACGGTACCATTAAAAACATCATAGAATATCGCCCTGATGGAACCAGTAGTCACGACCGTGAATACAACAAAAATGAAAAAAGAATTAAAGAAATATCCTACCGTTCCGACGGTCAAACTATTGATTACATTAACAAATATAATGAAAACGGTATATATTTAATTGAAACTACACACTACAACACTAAAAGTCAAAAAATCAAAACAACATTCTATCAAGACGACAATAAAACTATTAGTTTTATTGAAGAATATAACGAAGATGGAAATTTAAACAAAAAAATAAATTGCAACGAACATGGCCAAAAAACTAAAACAACACACTATAACCCCAACGGCCAAACTATTTCATCAATTATTGAATTCAACGAAAACAAAAAAGCAGCTAAAAAAACAGATTTTAATACTAATGGTCAAAAAATTAAAGAAACATGCAGTGTTATAAAAAAATGTAAATGTTTTTTTTAACACTGCATATTTTTAAAAACTCTTTTTACTAAAAAAAGACTAGTTTTTTTTAACTAGTCTTTTCGGTATTAAAAATGAATTTATTTACACTTTTTTAGAATAATGCAGACGTTTATTTTATTTTTTATTTTTTGTATTTTTCATATTATTTTTTTTCTGTTCCGTTATCGTTGTATTCTTCAATAAAACTAACAGTTTTGCCGTCGTTTTCGTAGAATGTTGTTTTAACTAATGTTTCGTTTTCGTTGTATTCGTTGATTGTAAAAATAGTTTTGCCGTCTTCTTGGTATTCTGTTAATTTAATTATTTGGTCGTTTTCGTTGTATTCGTTAATTTGTGTGATAGTTTTGCCGTCGTTTTCGTAAAATGTTGTTTTAACTAATTTTTCGTTTTCGTTGTATTCGTTAAAACTAATAAACTCAATAGTTTTGCCGTCGTTTTCGTAGAATGTTGTTTTATTTTTTTGGCCGTTTTCGTTGTATTCGTTGATTGTAAAAATAGTTTTGCCGTCTTCTTGATAGAATTTTGTTTTATTTTTTTGGCCGTTTTCGTTATATTCGTTGATTGTAAAAATAGTTTTGCCATCGTTTTCGTAGAATTTTTCTGTAATTAATTTTTCGTTTTCGTTGTATTCGTTGATTGTAAAAATAGTTTTGCCATCACCTTGGTAGAATGTTGTTTTATTTTTTTGGCCGTTTTCGTTATATTCTTCAATTGCCAAAATAGTTTTGCCGTCGTCTTGGTAGATTGTACTTTTAACTAATTTTTCGTTTTCGTTATATTCTTCAATTGCCTTAATAGTTTTGCCGTCTTTTTCGTAAAATGTACTTTTAACTAATTTTTCGTTTTCGTTATATTCTTCAATTGCCTTAATAGTTTTGTCGTCGGAATAGTAA
>NZ_JAHRHX020000092.1:0-1743 GCF_020312115.2 Candidatus Phytoplasma sp. AldY-WA1 | reverse complement strand
TTTGAATAGGGCTAAGGCCGAATAGGGCAACATTTTATATTCTTCTCAAAGTTATTTATGAGATATCATTATTAAAATTAAATTTTAAATTATTTAAAAAGGAAATAATTATGATTGAAAAAGAAAAATCAAAAAAATTTTAACTAATAAAATTTTTATAATTAGTTTTGTTATAATTCTATTAAGTATAATTATATTGTAATATATCTTCTTAATAAAAAAGAAGATGAAACAGTTATAGGGATAACAACAGATATGATTGGATTTAATCCTTGTGACAAAACACATACAGAATCAGCAGATGGCGATACTATGTTTAATATGATGCATGATAAACTTTTTATAAATTATAATGGTGAATTAAAACCTCAATTATTAAAAGAAGTACCTCAAAAAGAAGGCAAAATATTAAAATGTGAATTAAAAGATAATATTTTATTTCATAATAATGAGAAAATGACAACTGAAGATGTTATTTTTACAATCGAAAAAGGGAAACAACAAAAACATGAACAATTTGAACAAATAGATAAAATCAAAAAAATAAATGATCTAAAATTTGAAATTATATTAAAAGAAGATGTTCTATTTTGGGATTTCCCTTTTACTTGGTTTATTAGAATAATTAATAAAAAAGCAACTGAAGAAAACGAATCAAAAGGATTAAAAATAGGAGCTGGCGCTTATAAATTAACAAAACATATTCCAAATAAAGAATTAAAATTCGAACTTTTCGAAAAATATCATGATCAAGATATTATCAAAAATTCTCCTAAAAAAATTAAATTCAAAATATCTAAAGATTCAAGTGCTCTTTTACAAGAATTAGAAAAAAAACAAGTCAATGCAATGCTTTATTACCCACCAACAGAAATTCAAAATTTAAAAGACAATTTAAAAAAAAAATATAAAAATATAGAAATATTAGAACACGAAAGAGATACTCAAAGTTATATTTATTTTAATAAACAAAAAACTAATGAAAATGTACGTAAAATCATTGCAAAATCTTTAGATATACAAACAATAATCAATGACTTAGGATTATCAGATAAAATTGCAAAATCTGCATTTCATAATAAATTACTTGGCCATGATCCTAGTATAAATTATCATCAACCTAATATAGAATTAGCTAAAACAGAAGTTCAAAAATTAAGTAAAGAAGATAAAAAATTAAAAATTGGAATTGGTAAAAACAAAACATCATTTCATAACAAAATAATAGAACAATTACGAAATGTTGGTTTTGAAACAATTTTAGACGAACCTGAGTGGAAAACTTTTTTGCAAAATTCAAAAAAAGGAAAAAATTCGCCTTATAATTTTGTTTTTTTAGCAGAAAATTTTGAAATGAAATACGCTCATAAATATATCGAAGATTATTTCAAGTCAACAAACGAAAGTAATTTCTTTGGTATCGATAAAGATGATAAAATTGACATCGAAGATAAATTGACAGAAGCTAAAAAATCATTAACTGACTCAACATATGAATCACTATTAAAAGAAATAGAACAATATTTATATGACAAACATTATTTATTTCCGTTAAAAACAGAAAAATCAATTATTTTAGTTAATACAGAAATAGAAAAAGGTTTTGAACAAGATGAATTTAGTAGATTTTTTAATATGAGATCAATTCAATATAAAAAAAATAATAACAATTAATTAAATTACAAATAAAAAATCCGAATTACTTTTAAATGAGTAATTCGGATTTTTTTATTAATAAATATC